>WTZT01000099.1 GCA_009889685.1 Candidatus Hikarchaeia archaeon HikBin4 | reverse complement strand
GAGTGTTATAAAGGGAGGAAGCGGATCGTCCTCAGCGGGACGTGCAGATCGGGCCCCCCCATCAAGTGCTGCAGTGATCGTAGGTAGTATCACAATACCAAGTAAAGTAGCGAGTGCAGCAAATGACGAAGGAGAAGTCGTAGTTTATTCTACAATGGATGAGCCAGACCTCCTCAAATATATTCTTCCAGGTTTTGAAGAAGCATTCCCAGGAATAAAAATGTCACTTCAAGGACTTGGTTCTGGTGAGCTTTCAACTAAATTGCTTACAGAAAAAAGAGTGGGTAAAGTCATGTCAGACGCGACTACATTTAATTTAGGTGCATCAAGATCTATTGCACCTGAAGGTGTGTTTGTTGGGTTTGGTAAAGATCACTGGATTAAGAAAGAATGTGCTGCCATGGGATATGATCCAACCATTCACGAAAAATCATATGAAGTTCCAGGGTATGGTAATGCATATACATTGATCTACAATACAGATTTGACCACAGAGGCAGAAGCGCCGAGTAAGTGGGAAGACCTTGGGGACGATAAATGGACAGGACAAATGGGTATATGTATGCAACATCCAGCTCAACTCTCATCAATGGGCGGATTGTTCGCAACGCTATACGGAAAGTGGGGAGAAGAAAAATGGGTGGAAGTTGTTGCAAATATTATGGACAACACTCCGCAAATTATCTCATCCAACAGTGCATCTTACCGAGTGTTACTTACAGGTGAGAAGGCTTTATCTCCAAATTACATCAACGATTTGGCTGCTCAATTGGGAGCAGGTGAAACCCCACCAGCGCAATGTAAATGGCTCGATCCAGGATTGTTAAACAACACCCCAGGACATGTTACTGCAGGTGCCCTACATCCAAATGCTGGTCTCTGTTATGCAGCATGGTTTGCATCAGAATTGGGACAAAAGTTAGTGGGAGACACAGGAAGGACACCCGTCTTTTCCCCAGTCGCTGCAACACACGATCTATTCAAGGTTGTTATTCCAGAAGGTACACAAATAATGCCAACAGGATACAACAATCCAAAATACAATGGTGTTGCATATCTCGAAGAACCAGATGCTTTTGTACCTCTATTCGAGAAACACTTTGGCGGAAGGTAAAGTCGGATAACTACCAGATTTCCACAGTATTTTGTATCTGGTTTTTATGATTTTAGAAGAGAAACATCGCTATATAGTCCAAAAATAAAGGTGATAAAAATATATACAGTATGACGTATGTCAGACGATGAAGAGAAAGTTAAAAAACGAAAAATATGGACACGTGAGGCTATAAATATACTTTATCGTATATATAGAAATAATCAAAACATTAGGAACCTTTATTAGTTAAGTGACCTACTTGGTAGACGTATGTCATCAGGTGACAACATTACAAAGAGAGGAAGCTCCCGAAGGAAATTCCTCGCAATAACATCCACTGCTGCAGCAGCAGGCATAGCCGGCTGTACAGGCGGTAGTGGAGGCGGTAGTGGTGGAGGATCCTCCGCTGCTCCTGCTGCATCGAAACCAAGTACAAGCGCACCTGCTCCAGCAGCATCTGCAGGATTACAAGTTGGATCTATTACGATCCCTAGTGATATTGTAACGGCTGCACAGGCAGAGGGAGAATGTTCCCTTTATGGTGCGATGGACGAGCCAGATATGCTCGACCCAATCAAACCAGCTTTCGAAGAATCCGTTCCTGGTGTAAAACTTATACCATGGGGTGGTGGTTCTTCTGAAATCGCATCTAAACTCATTGCAGAGTTTAAAGCAAACATCGTTAGTTCTGATGTAACTCTTTATTCACTTCCAACAGCACGTGCTGCTGCAAGTGCAGGTGTATATGTAGAATACACCAATGATCACTGGCTCAAACAAGTAGCCTCCGATCTTGGTTACCCAGCGGGTAGTTGGCAGTCTCCAGAGGCTCCAGCGTACGAATTCCCATGTTACGGACTTCCATACACCCTACACTACAACACAGATATTATGTCTGAGGGAGATGTGCCAAGCACATACGAAGAGTGGACCGGTTCCCAATACACAGGACAAAATGGATTTGTCATGCAAGATCCACGCCAGCTATCTTCAATCGGATCTCTATTCGCCACATTATGGGGCCTATGGGGAGAAGACAAGATGCGGGCCTGGGCAGCAGATTTCATGAAAATCAAACCACAGTTTACCACTGGTAACACTGGTGCCTACAACGTATGTCTTTCTGGAGAGAAAGCTCTCTGTAACACATACATCAACGACCTTGTTGGACAAACAGCAGCCGGAGAGTCTATCCCAATGAAACTCAAATGGATCGACCCAGCATTGTCCTCAATGGTTCCACTCCACATGACAGCTGGTGCTCCTAATCCAAATGCAGGAGAAGCCGTCTGTGCGTGGTTTATGTCTGAAGTTGGTCAAGAGAAAATTGCAGATACAGGCCGTACACCGGCCCACGGACCATCCGCATCTGCACACGCAGATTTCGCTGCGTTCATTCCATCAGATCAGGTTATTTTACCATATGCGTACAACAACCCAGTATACGGTGGAAAGACGTACATTCAAGACCCGGCAGCATTCCTGCCACTCTTTGAAGAAATCTTCTGAGCTCCGAGCGAAACCCGCTCGATCTTTTTTTTTACAAATAAGAGAGTAACAACTATTTTTATTGTTGAATAAAAATGCCGGTTCGCAGATTTGAACTACGGACGGCTCGATCTTCAGTCGAGTGCTCTCCCAGGCTGAGCTAAACCGGCTTAGTATTGAATGGGTAGAGAGTAAGAAAAAGGATTTCGAACTTTAAGGAACCAATTTAAAGGGATTATTAAAAGAGTGGTAAAATTTGAGGAGGATCATGACAAAACTCCACCAAACCACTCATGTTGGATATGGCCCAATCTGTCCGGGGAGAGGAAGATTGCGTAGCCTTATCCAAATAAACTCAGATTGTCTGCGGATATATAACTAGCTGTTATTGCAAGAATATTCAGAGGGAGAAGGGTTGTAAGTCTTTATTCAAAAGGCATGCTTTTAAGGAGGTCGCGTTTTTCAATTGCGGTGACTGCGTCGACTAGATCTTTTTGGTTCATAATAGTTCTATCTTCACTTAATGCCTCTAGTACGGCTTCTCGCAAAACGAGTCTAATGTCACTTCCAGAAAGTCCTTCTGTCAAATCTGCAAGAGCGGATGGGTCAAAATTGTCAATTGACATGTATTTTGTTGTTATTTCGAATATTTTTTTCCGCATATTAGTGTCTGGAAGTGGGAAGTGAATTATATCATCGAACCTCCTCCAAGCAGCAGTGTCAAGTTGGTCAGGGTGGTTTGTTGCCCCGATGAGGAGAACTTCGTCTCGGATGAGGCTTATTTCATCTATACTTTTGAGCAGTGTATTTACAGCGCGTTTTAATGCCGCGTGTTCGTCCGATCTTCGGGTTTTTGCGACTGAATCGAACTCATCTACAAATAAAATACAAGGAGATAGACGTTTGGCGACTTCAAATGTTCGATCTATGTTTTTGGAAGTTTCACCCAAGTATTGGCTTGTCATCATGGAAAGTTTTACTTCCACAAAAGGCAAACTAAGGGAGTGTGCCAACGCGCGTGCGACAGATGTTTTCCCAGTTCCAGGAGGACCTATAAACAATAATTTCCCGATTTCTCGAAGTCCAATTTTTGACAGATATTCACGGTTTTTTATCGCTATGCGAATTTTTTCAAGTTCATTTATTTGGTTGGAAGTCAATACCAGATCTTGGAGGGTTGTTTCTATTTCTTCTGGTGCTTTTATATCAACTAAATCTAGCATTTCTTGATCATCTTCGTTGAAATATTC
>WTZT01000098.1 GCA_009889685.1 Candidatus Hikarchaeia archaeon HikBin4 | reverse complement strand
GTTTGTGGAGTGGAAATAAGAGCAAAAAATGATAAAATTGGCGAAATTATAGAAAAATATAAGTTATTTTTATCAGAGCGGGTGAATGCACAAGAAATAAAGTTGATACGGCCAGGGGGACAAGGTTTTGATGTCAAATATTCGGCTATAGGACATATGAACGTGATTGGTCCAGCTTATGGTAAATTGACTGGAGAAATTATTACAATTCTAAATGAAGTTGAGTTGGAATCTCCAGATGTAGAAGAGTTATCTAAAATATTGAGTGAGAGTTTGAACAAACAAATTTTAATTACCGAGGAAATGCTTGAATTTAGAGAAATATTCCCCGAAAATGTTGCTAAATCTATATGCGAATTTGGAGTTATCTACATAGATACGACTCTAACGGAAGAGATAGAATCGGAAGGATATACCAGAGAGATAATTAGGAGAATACAGGAGATGAGGAAAGAACAGGAGTTAATAGTTGATCAAGAAATTTCAGTTACGATTTCGATTGCTGATGAAAGGATTTTGAAATTAATAATGTTGCATGAAGAATTGATAAAGCAAGAAGTTAGAGCGACTGAGATAACAGATATGAAAGAAATGGGCATGAAAGAGTGGATTGTTGAAGGAATTCCCGTAGAAATAAAAATTGAATAGAAATAAGAGAGTGGGACTGCCCAGATTTGAACTGGGGACCTCCACCATGTCAAGGTGACGTCATAACCAGACTAGACCACAGTCCCGTGTAGTTTTCTGGAACCTCTGAAGACAATTCAAAGTTTCGAATGAGGAGAGGGTATTCTGGAATGTCAAGATGACGTCATAACCAGACTAGACCACAGTCCCGTGTGTGTTTTATAGTAGTTTAGCAAGCAGAGGAGCTACAGAAACTTTGGTTTCTGGGGTGACAATGGTATCGGTTGTGTAGATAGCATCTACTCCAGAATCAGATAACATTTTTCGTGCGCCTGCGATGAGTATTGCGTGAACGCAAGTGACAAATATTTTTTTTGCCCCACGGTCGCGCAGGATACTGGCAGATTTACTAGTGGTTGTTCCGGTAGAGATTATATCGTCTACACAAATCACATCTCTTCCGGTTACATCCACGGTGTTAGGAGAAATGTGAACTTCAGTGCTAGAGATACGTTTTTTTTCGAAGTAATCAGTATCACCACCCCCATAAGAATCTCGGATGGATTCTGCTAGTGAAATAGCTCCAGAATCAGGTGATAGGAAAAGAGGATTTTCTAAATCGGGGGGCAGAGTTTGTGCCAGAACTGAAGAAGCATCAAGAGCAATTGCAGGTACACCGAAATAATCACATACTATGTTTTTGTGAGGATTTACTATGATGACTTTGTCAGTTCCAGTTCCTATTGATCGCGCCATCGCACGTGCGGATAGGGGTTGTCCGGATTCGAAAACAGTATCCTGGCGGGCATACCCCATATATGGTAAAATCGTGGTTATGTTCGTTGCCCCAGCTTCTCGGACCGCGTCTTGAAGCTGTAGAAGTTCTAAATGATCGGATGCAGAACGAGTTGCTGCAACTATGATTCCGTGATCGCCTTGGAAATTTGTTTGTACCATGAATTCTCCATCGGGAAAAAATTGATGAGTAGTTTTTCCAAGAGGTATTTTGGAATGAGAAGACAAGGAAGCTGCAAGAGAGGTGGATGCAGAACCGCTAATGATCATACAACTACTTTTTTGCGCTGATATTTAAAAACACGTGAACATAAGTTTTGGTAAATTATTATTTCGAAGGGACTGGTTTAAAAATTAAATAGAGAAATAATATCACTGAACTTAATTCAAAAATAATAGATGCAAGGGCAAATTGATCGTATTGGAGATGTTCAAGAATTGTTAGAAATGTAGTACCAGGGTGGGGATGGAATAATAAATTTCCAGTAATGGGGTCGAAGATTGGATGTCCGAAAATATGCCACATACAATATCCTACAATGTGAATCGACATAAGACTCAAGCAGAAAAAATAAATTCGATTCGAAAAGGCACGGTCACGAAAAATGAATAAAACCACCCAAATTGTAACTGCAGAGATGGTAAGTGCGTAGGGCCTCCAATCCGAGAAAACACCAGATTGGTAATACAATAAAATTCGGGGAGCGCCCCAATAGAAATGTAATCCAGAAGCGAGTAGGGTCAGGTATAAGGGGAAAAGTGGGAGAGCAAATTGCTGTTTAATTTTGGAAAGGCGCAACATAGAGATTAAATGGATTCTAGAAAGAATTTGGAAGTTGGAGAACCATCAGAAATCACATCTATGATTTGATTATGGAAACAAGACATCTTGCCAGTATGACATGCGTTATTAGTTTGTGAAACAATATACAAAATTGCATCCCCATCACAATCCACGCGTATTTCATGGACATGTTGGATATTTCCACTAGTTTCACCCTTTTTCCAGATTTCATTTCGACTACGTGAAAAATAATGTGCCAATCCAGTTTTACGGGTTAGAGATAGTGCAGTGATATCGGCATAAGCAAGCATTAGAACTTCATTTGTTTCTATGTTTTGGGCAATAACAGGGACTAGGCCATTATCGCTGAATGATATTTCGAAAGAGTTAGACACAGATAATTGAACGCGTAGGGTGTAGAAAGATATTTCCCTTAAATAGCAACAATAAAATTACTTTTCGTTTTTTGAAGTAAATCAAATTACTCGGTTTTGGAGATAGTCCAAATGTTTAGCATTGAAAACTATCTTTATTTCGTCGGATTCGGGAGTACCAATACAAGTGAGACGGATGTTGTATTCTTCGACTTCATCGTCGGAAAGGATTTGTTGCATGTCCATGTTAATTTCACCGGATTTCAATATAGCAGCGCAATTGGCACAGGCACCCGCACGGCAAGAAAATGGCCAATCATATCCTTCAACTTCTGCAACTTCAAGTATATATTCTCCTTCGTTGACATCAAAAGAACCGTAGTCTTCACTAGAGAGTTCAGAATTGGCGGCTTTTTCGAAGAGGTCGTCGTCGTCTAAGTCCCATTCATTGTCTGTTAATGCATCGTAATTTAGGTATTCGACTGTTGGCATTAAGTAGTTATTTTACGCGGGTATTGTTAGATCTTGCTGTTTTGATCTCAATGAGATAGAAAACGGTGGCTTTACCTGATGTAAGACAAACCGAAACGCATGAACCCACTATTCGAAGTGATCCCAGCGATAGATATTCAAAATGGGAAAACGGTGCAACTCGTAGGTGGGTTAAGAGGGACAGAAAAATATTATGGAGATCCTGTACAGTGTGCGTTGCAGTGGGAAGAAGTGGGTGCTAAAACGATACACATAGTAGATATTGATGGTGCATTTGAAGGGGAACTTAAAAATAAATCAATAATAGAAAGAATTCTAGAAGAAATTAGCATATCTGTACAAGTAGGAGGAGGAATCAGGAGAGAAGAAAGAGTAACAGAATTAATAGAGATGGGGGCAGACAAAGTTATTTTGGGAACTGCTGCAATAGAAAATCCAAAGTTAGTAGAAATGTTGAGTAAAAAATACCCAAAATGCATCATGGTCAGTCTAGACTCAAAAGGTAGAGAAATCGTAGTGGAAGGTTGGGAAAAAAAAACCAATTTGGATCCAATAAAAGCGGCGAAGATGTATGAGGAATTGGGTGCGGCGAGTATTTTATTTACAGATGTAGATGTTGAAGGAAGATTGGAGGGAGTACGAGGGGGCGTGATTGAAGAAATGGCTAGATTGGTAGAGATACCGATTGTTGCTAGCGGAGGAGTGGCTTCTCTGAAAGACTTAGAAATATTTTATCAGGCAGGGGCATCTGCAGCGGTTGTTGGGAGTGCATT
>WTZT01000097.1 GCA_009889685.1 Candidatus Hikarchaeia archaeon HikBin4 | reverse complement strand
TTTATTGAAGTCACCGTTTAGCATTCTATATGTTCTATGGGAGTGTTATTATCACTTTTAAAATCCGTGTATTTTCTACTTCTTCTATAGCAATTTTGATATCATTATATATAATAAATTCACCTTCTTCTACCATTCTCCCCGTTTGATCAAGAATAAAACCAGCTATCGTCTCAAATTCATTCCCTTCTGGAAGCTCAATTTTTAATGTAGAGTTAATCTCATCTATATTGACATCCCCCCTAATCGCGATTATATTTGAAGAAATATATTCTATTGGGACCTCTTCTTCACTTTCAAGAATTTCCCCAACAATTTCTTCAAGTATGTCTTCTAGTGTAATCAACCCTTCTGCAGTCCCAAATTCATCAACAACAATTACTAATCCTAACCTCTCCTTTTGCATTTCTGCCAATAATTCATCAATCTTTTTTGATTCTGGCACGTATATCGTAGGTTCTAAAATAGTTTTCAGCACAGTTTCAGATCCTTTAGATTTACTTTCTCTTAATAAATTCCCTATTGTGACAACCCCTAGAATATTATCTAAATTTCCCTCATAAACTGGTAGGCACATATGCCCTGAACCCACACAAATATTTATCGCATCCGAAACATTCGAACCAATCGATACTGCGTCAATATCGAGCCTAGGTGTCATGATCTCTTTGGCAATAGTTGTATCAAGATCAAATATGCCCTGTAGCATTTCAAGTTCTTCTTCTTCTATTACTCCCTCAACTTTCCCCACCTCCAACAAATCCTGAATTTCATCACGTGTAACGTATGGACTACTTATAGCAACCTCCGAATCCTCTCTTGTAATGATCTGGGCCAATCTGATAAAAGCAAGAACAACAGGAGAAAACATTGATTCAAAAAAGTCTACCATCCGCGCAATCTTAATTGACCACGACTCTGGATTTCTAATAGCGTATGATTTGGGGATTATTTCTCCAAAAACTAATACTAGTATTGTGATGATGAATGTTGATAGTGCTATTGCAATTCCCCCTGTGTAATAAAGTGCCAAAACACTCGTAGTTACTGAAGCCATTGCGATATTTACTATATTGTTCCCCACAAGCAGTGTTACTAATAGGTTTTGTGGACGCTCCCGGAGTCGAGAAACCACTTTTGCATTTGAAACATCTTCTGTTACCATCGCATCAATACGATGCTTTGAAAGAGAAAACATAGCTATTTCCGCAGAAGAGAAAAATGCAGATAATAATAGTAGCACCAATATCAAAATTATAACCAATATTGCCAATGACGAATTTTCAGGAAATATCTCACCCAAATTTCCTAATATTGACAGCCCATAAATCCAGTCGGACATTCGATTCCGTCTCACCTACTCTTTAGGATCTATTAAGAGTTCCTTTGATATTCCCACAATCTGTAAAATTAAATATACTCCCGCCAACATATCTCTATAGTTGTTGAAAACCAAGATGAATCATATACAAAATGCTGCAATATCAATAAACTCTGGAGAATTAATAGTCTATCCTACCGAAACCACTTATGCATTGGGGGCAAACCCACTCGATACTCAAGCAATTCAAAAATTATTCAATGCCAAAAAAAGAGATCAAAAAAACCCCCTCTCTATAGCCTTTCCCACACTTATTGCCGCATCACATCATGTGATCTTGTCTACTAACACCAAACTTTTTGCAGATCATTTTCTTCCAGGTGCAGTCACTATTTTATGCGAGCCAACAAACTCCCAACTCAAAACTATGGCCAAAAACGGAAAGATAGGCATCCGAATACCTGACCACCCCCTTGCACTCAATCTCTTGACTCAAATCAATCCTCTCACCTCAACTAGTGCCAATATCAGTGGAACTCCTGGGGCACGTACTATATCTGCCATAGACCCTGAATTATTGTCTTCCATTTCCACTATTATCGATGGGGGAAAAACTCCCGGTGGTAAAAGCACCGTAGTTGATGTGGATGAATCAACTATCCTCCGAAAAGGTTCCCACTACGAAGAAATAAAAATATGGTTGGAAGTCAACACACTTCCTTTCGTTTGAATAAAACTTACCTTTTAATAATCGTAAGCCCAATCACATATCATTTGAATTATATCAAATATTGATACCTTATGACTCCTATCCCTTCTGAAGATATAATCACAAGACCAATTTTTTGGGGAATAGGATCTGTTGGGGAGGTTATATTCTATTACTTATCAATTCTTACTTTAATCATATTCCTCAATGGAATCCGTTTACGCCTGAATCGCTATGCTTCTGGACGCGAAGACCCAACCAATCGATTGGATAATCTACCCCGTAGAATAATTCACTCAATTAAGTTCATCGCAAGAAATACTGGCCAATTCGACCGCGATATTTATGCCGGTATTATGCATACCCTGATCCTTTGGGGGTTTCTCACGTTGACTATAGGGACTACCATCCTTGCAGTTGATATCGATCTATACCGCCCCTTGACAAAAAAATCATTTTTTGTGGGTGATTTTTATCTAGTGTATTCTTTCGTAATGGACGCTTTGGGATTTCTTTTGGTAATTGGTTTGATGATGGTTATTTATCGTCGATATTGGGTTAAAACACAAAGACTACATGGAAAATACACCAGCCTCGAAGACGATCTATTCGTTTTTTCTTTATTATATCTTTGTGTGGGAGGATATCTCCTAGAAGGAGTACGTATACTGGGGTTATCATTTCCATCTTTTGAGAAAGTTAGTTTTGTAGGGTGGTTTGTTGCACTATTGCTCTTCAAAAGTGGTATCTCTCCTCTCACATCTCAATCACTATATCCTTTATTATGGTGGAGCCACGCAATAATTGCATTATTGTTTACAGCAACAATTCCCTACGCAAAACCGTTCCATATGTTTTCGAGCTTAGCCAATGTAATAGCCCGAGACGAACTCTCCGGAATCCGTTTACCAAGAATTCCAGAAAACGCAACACCTGCAGAAATAGGTCCTACCACCATAGAAGATTTTTCTTGGAAGCAATTACTCGACCACGATGCCTGCACAAAATGTGGACGATGTTCTGCCGTTTGCCCCGCAAAAGCTTCTGGGCGTGACCTCGATCCCCGTGATGTCATTCTAGATCTAAAACGATACAAAGACGAAATCGACTCTGGAGTGGGATTAAAACGTCCTATCATCTCCGATGGGGGAAGTGTAATTTCAATAGATTCTATGAATTCTTGCATGTCTTGTTTGGCCTGTGTAGATGCCTGTCCTGTTGGAATAGAACATGTAACTCAATTCACAGAAATGAATCGAAGACTCGTTGAATCGGGTCAACTTAATGAAAATCTCCAATCCGTTATGACTGATATACTCACCCATGGGAATTCACTCGGACTCCCCGAGAGAAAACGACCAGAATGGACAAAAGATCTCCCATTTGTAATCCCCGACGCCCGCGATTCAAAGGTGCAATATTTGTGGTATGTAGGAGATTTACCTAGTTACGATCCGCGCAATCAAAAAATAGCCAAAGCACTAGCACACATATTCAACGAGGCGGGAATCTCCTATGGGATTCTCTATGACTCTGAGAAAAACGATGGAAATGATGTCCGAAGAGTGGGCGAAGAGGGGCTGTATGAAATGCTGGCAGAAAATAACATTGAACTTTTTAACCAATGCGATTTCGAAACTATAGTCTGCACAGATCCGCATTCTTATAATACAATTAAAAATGAATATCCTCAATTTGGATTCGAAACAAATGTTCGTCATTATACTAGTATATTGGAAGATTTAGTTAACTCTGGAAAATTAATTATACCTCCTTCTTTGGATTATTCTGTTACTTATCACGACCCTTGCCATCT
>WTZT01000096.1 GCA_009889685.1 Candidatus Hikarchaeia archaeon HikBin4 | reverse complement strand
TATGCCCCACTCCCCCCAACTGTTAACGATGCCCATCTTCGACCAATAACCTACGCTACACTAATCTCCGATGAAGAACGAGTCCTAACTATAGTACGACAACATGGCGGTAGAATTAAGCAAGTTGATATTGTCGAAAAAACCGATTGGTCAAATGCCAAAGTGTCTCAAATACTATCCCATTTAGAGGAGAAAGGATTCATAGACAAACTCCGCATAGGCCGAGAGAATCTAATCTCGCTTCGTAGAAATGAAGGTCACGATCGACAGTAACAAAAACTCCAGCGATAAATTAATTTCTAGTTACTACCATGAGAATACTCGTCGCAATCACCGAAGTAGCCACCCCCGACGACACAATAGAATTTTCTGACAAGTCAATCATCGAAAGTAATTTCACGTATGGTTTGAACGAGTGGGATGAATATGCTATAGAAGAGGCTATACAAATTTCAGAATCTGATTCCGATTCTGATTCCGATGTCATCTCTGTTACTATCGCACCCCCTCGTGCAGAAAAAACCATTAGAATGGCATTAGCAAAAGGTGTCACTAAAGCAATTAGAGTATGGGACCCAAAACTAGAATTACTGCCATTCCTCGACCCCCAACTAAAAGCAAAAATTATAGCCAAAGTTGTTTCCATCGTCTCTCCTGACATAATTCTAACTGGAGTTCAATCTAGCAATGATTGTTGGGGTTCTACTGGGGTAGCTCTAGCAGCGGAAGTCGGATTCAATTGGGCAACACTAGTTACTGATCTTGAGCTATCCGGAGACGTTGCACATGTGCGAAGAGAGCTCGAAAATGGAATAGATGAATTGGCTGAGGTAACTCTGCCTGCTGTTTTCACTATTCAAACCGGGATCAACGAACCTCGTTATGCCAGCCTAAGAGGAATTAAACAAGCCCAACAAAAAGAACTGGAAGTACTCTCTTTCAGTGATCTATCCTCCGACCCCGATGAATTCCAATCCAAAATAAATTTCATTGAATTTTCTCTCCCTATTTCTAATAGTGCAATCCAGTTTTTTGAAGGAAACCCAAACGAACAAGCTGCACAAATAGCCACTATTATCAAAGATCTTGGCTTCGGAGGTGGCTAAATGTCTCCCATTTTAATCATAGCTGAACATAGGCAAGGAGTCCTAAATACCGACACTTTTGGATTATTAAACGCAGGAATTGAATTTGCAATCACTCTCAACACCGAAGCACATGTTGCCATCATTGGACAAAACTCGGACAATCTGGCCCAAGATGTCAATATAGCTGGAATTCATAAAATCCACACTTTGTCTACTTCTCTGCCGTATACACACAATGTTTATGTAAAAGCAATTTCATTTTTATTTAACAAGATACAACCCTCTTCAATTCTCTCTTTACATACTTCTACTGGGGCCGATTATTCCCCTGCAGTAGCATCTATTCTGAACCTTCCCTTTCTACCCGACGCAATTGCAATTAATTACACAAACCAAGTAGAAATCCTTCATGAAATGTATTCTTCAAAACTTCATGCGAAGATAGCTTCGTCTCTACCTGCAATAATAACTATTCGCCCTGGAGCTTGGCCAAACGATACAACTCCCGGAAATGCTCCTATTGAGCCCATCGATCTCGATATAACTGAGGAACCTATTAATTTCAAAGTCAAAAATTATGAAGAAACTCCGATCGGAGATGTTGACATTTCTACCTCTGATTTATTACTAAGTGTTGGCCGTGGAATTGGGGAAGAAACAAATTTAGAACTAATCTTTTCCACAGCGGAAGCCATGGGCGCAACAGTTTCTTCCTCTAGGCCAATCGTAGATGCGGGATGGTTGCCAAAAGACCGTCAAGTTGGCCAATCCGGCACAAAAATTTCCCCAACCATTTACTTGGCTATCGGTATATCTGGTGCTGTCCAACATATAGCCGGAATAAAAAATTCTAAAGTGATAATTTCAATTAACAAAGATCCCAAAGCTCCTATATTCGGCGTATCTGATTACGGAGTAGTAGGAGATCTTTTCGAAATACTTCCCTTTTTGATAGAAGAGTTCAGTTAGGGTACTCCGTCTACCCTCTCCGCGTCCATCGCCATCTATTTGTTTCTTCTCCTCTACCTTCCAACGTGAACAATTCCACTGATCAACGATTATTAATCGAAAATCATATCTCTGAAATAATCGATGAAATCAGTTTGCCAAAATTACGCGATTCTATAAAATATTCTACCCTATCCGGCGGCAAGCGCATCCGACCAACTCTCACATTGCTCTCTTGTGAAGTTGCAGGTGGAGACTCAAAAAAAGCAATCGATTTCGCGGTTGGAATCGAGTTGATCCACACAGCATCGCTTATCATTGATGATATAATCGATTCTTCACATTTTCGAAGAAATCAATATAGCTCTTGGGTTAAATTTGGTCATAGCAATGCAGTTATTTCTTCCGATGGTTTAATTGGAGAGGCATTCAAGTTATTTTCTACCAATCCTCTAGCATTAATGTGCGTTTCCAACGCAATGGCGGACCTAGGAAGTGGAGAAGCAATGGAATTAGTTTCTCCTCCTCAAAACGAAGAGCAATATCTAGATTTGGTTCGCCGAAAAACCGGATCTTTATTCCGCGCAGCCGCAGAATTAGGTGGAATCTCTGCCCAATCCGACCCATCCACAATCACTGCTCTAGGCGACTACGCTGAATCTGTTGGAATGGCTTTCCAAATTCGTGATGATGTTTTAGATGCTACTGCCGATCCTGCAATATTGGGAAAACCAACCGGACAAGACGCCATGCTGGAACGTCCATCTTTACTCCGTGTAGCTGGTATTTCACCATTCGAAGCAAACTATAGGGCACATCTACAAGCTAATAGTGCTTTGCGCATTTTGAGAGGGATACCAACAACAAATACCACTACTCTCGATTATCTCTCAGAATTAGTTAATTTCGCCGTCACTCGTTCGTATTAATCTCTCTCTTAGTTTCTATAATTGAAAATATCAGTGTACTTGAAAACCCAAGAATAGTCCCTGCCACTAATACCATAGCCAAAAATTCCAGTGTAATCGCATCTATCACATACCCACTAGCCGCATAAAGTACACCCACGATCGAAACAACATAAACCGGGGCATTCAGATATCTTAATTTCATTCTACCACTCAAATACTCATCTGTTATGTGGCCCAAACTCCAAATAATCCCCGCAGAACCAAACCATTGAACCCCTCCAAAAACAAAAGCACCAATGGTATTCATCACATTTATATTAACCCCCGGGTCCTTTCCCATTTCTTCTATTAAATAAAATCCTTCTAGACTACCAATGACAATTATGATGGCAGAAACCACATATGCAACCAGTACAACTCTACCTGCATACAAATCCCGTTTTGCATTCTCTACTGTTTGTCGGATTGAATCTCTAAGACCCAGCCCTTTATATAGCACATAAATCCCCATTACCGTAGCCCCCATGCCTAAAATAGAGCTACTCCCCGCCACATTTTCAAAGATAATGGACATGGGATATATCAAAAGTAAAATACCAAGTGGTAACAATAAAGTTCCTCTTGTTTCTGGGTCTCTTATAAATTGTTTCACCGTGTAGTACGCCGATTCAAGTCCCTCCGCTTGGCGAACCACCACTCTGTACACTCCACTGATTTCTACTCTAGACCGAATTATGGGCATGACACTTTCATCTTGTGCACCATCCGTTACCACTACCGTCCTCACTTTCTCCCCTGAAAACATTCTATTGAGAACCTCTTCAATTTCCTCTCCAATTTTCCTCCCGGCAGCCATATCTCCTCTAGCACTTCCTGTTACCACTGCTATTTCAACAGAATCTGGCAGCGTCTTTTCATAAAGCTGTAAACCCTGAAACATGACATTTCCATCCGTGTCT
>WTZT01000095.1 GCA_009889685.1 Candidatus Hikarchaeia archaeon HikBin4 | reverse complement strand
TATTCGAATGGACATGCTCTGATTCTCGAGCTTGATTGAGCCATTTTGGTTTGGGATAAGAACCAACTACTGTTGTCAATATGAAATGCTCGTTAGGGTGATTTACGGGCCGAAATTGAGATCTAGTGTCTCTCATCATATCACCTCCATTTTTGCGATAGACCCCAATAATTCTAACTTTTCAGTAAATCTATTTTCTGGCAAGTAAAACAATCCAGTATTGGAATTTATAATTGCATTTTGTATATCGGGCCCAGTTTCAAGTATTCCTTTAATCATTTTTTGAATTTCTTCGACGGATTCAATATGGGTGTTTTGTCCATCTACCACTCCTAAAGATGTAGTTTCTGGAACTCCGTATTCCTCCAATAATGATAAATTGAGCTTATTTTCTGTAACAAAGTCAAAACCAATCCCTGCGCCCAATTCAACTAGGGACGCGTAGGTTTCTCCATCGAGCGATCCCCAGTAAGTCTGAATAACAAGTTCACTTTCTATTTTACTCACTATTGTTTTAATCAATTCAACAATTAATTCTCTCTGATCAGAAGAGGGGGGTTCCACAACTAAGGATGGTTCTAGTAATGTTAAATAGCTTGTATTAGGAAATTGTTGAATTTCTCCTAATACAAATTCCCCCATTGCTTCAATAAAACTATATTCTGAACCATAATACTCGTCTGTAGCAAGTTTTGATAATGTATATGGCCCCGGGAAAATGGCACTAGGTTTGTCTACCAATTTAGACGTTTTTTCTAGTTCTCTTGCCACATCTCCGCTGTTAGTAAGTTCGCCCACAACCACGGGTTCTCTATAGAAATTATTATTGTCATAATACCGAACCAAACCTCTTGATTCTACCGATTCGTGTACAATGAGAGGGTGTGCCAACATATCATCCCACCTGAGCTGTCCTTCTACAATTAAATCTATGCCGGCGTTTTGCTGCTCTCCTATTATGAATTCTCTTGCAGAATCATAAACAGAATTAATTAACGAGCTTTCATTCCCACTGATAAGTCCCTCCCGTTGGTGTCCTTTTAATTTAGATAATTCATCTTTCGTCCAATCTGGGAGTGGAAACAAACCCAATGAGGACGACATAATCTCAACCATGACCCTATGATCATCCATGTAGTGACATTAATATTTCTTTTCTAAATTATATGGAATACTACATATCAATATATGCTCTCTGTACACTTCCCCGCATATCCTTCTGTTCCACTGGAACCAAAGGGCACTAAAAATGTAGCACAAAGAGCTAAGCGAAAGTGAAATTTCTTAATAATGAGTTATTCGAAACACTACCAATTTCTCGACGTAGTAAGTATCTTCTGCAACGACATTGATATTAAACCCTTTTTCATTTGCATATGCTTCAATTTCAGATATTCCGGACTCTGTGCTAGCTAGCAATAATGCACATCCTTTGTGTGTTAATACTCGTTTTAAATCATCAAGGAAACTTTCTATGATTTCCCTTCCAGTTTCCCCGCCCACCGTTGCTATTTCAAACCATTCTTCGAATTTATGCCCATCCTCTGGCAAGTAGGGTGGGTTGAATAGTACCATATCAAATGAGTTTTTCCTAAATGCATCCATTAGATTTGACCGAATAACGTCTACATTGTTCTTTTTTGCATGAGTGCACGCCTGGGAGTTGATATCAGACCCAACAATTTTGAAGCACTTTTCTTTTATTTTTGAAGCCACGTAACCAGAACCAGTGCCTACATCCAATACACTATCTTCATTTTGTATATTTTCCAACGCACATTTAACCAAAAGGGCCGAATCTTCTGTAGGGGGGTAGAACTCTCCATTCATTGTCAATTGTCTGTAGAGTTAGATATTATATTAGACAGTTTTGCAAAATTAGCAGGCGTCAATTCCCCCGGTCTAGAATTCATTATCCCTTCATCTGCCAATTCTATTATTCTATTGGGATCTTTTATGTGGGAAATGTGCGTGGTATTTTTGAGGGCATTAACCATTTTTTTACGCCTTTGTGTAAATACTGCAGTAACCAACTGTAAAAAAATAGCTTCACTTTCTACCACATAATTTGGCTCTGAGGGAGTCAATTTGATAATTGCACTTTCGACAGCTGGCCGAACATTAAATGCACTAGGTGGGATTATTTCCATAATTTCTATATCCCCATAATGCCCCGCGGTTATTGTAAGTCTACCATATTCTGGCGTATTATGTTTCGCGACGAGACGCTGGGCAAATTCATTTTGCACCATCAATACTAATGGGGTCTTATTTGGAATGAGTTTAAATAATATCTTACTAGATAGCTCATACGGCAAATTGGATACCGACACCGTATACGGGGGCAATTGGGCTTCCAAAATATCTCCTTGAATTAAATGTAATTTATTTCTAGAAATTTCCTCTTTGAATTCGGACGATAGAAAGTCTACTAGGAATGGATCTATCTCTATTGCAATAACCACTTTCGAAATCTCCATGAGTTTACTTGTTAAATTCCCAATTCCGGCTCCAATTTCAAGTATATGGCTGCAGTCAAATTCGAGTGCATATTCTTGTATTCTATCAATAATCTCCTCATCCATCAAAAAATATTGGTCCAAATTTTGATTCCCTTTAGTTCTTGCTTTTCTTAATAAGTCTCTCGGTTTCTGCATTATGTTCTATAATTGCCTTACCATTCATTTCGCGTGGACGAATAAATGGTATTTGATGTCTGGATTTTTTATTTCTTCCAAAACTCGATTGAGTATTATTTCGTGGGGCTTGTATAAACCATCAATTTTATCTTCTATGTCTTCAAAACTTTCAAAAGAGGAATATTTTCGTGATTGGAGAATTCTATCTCTGATTTTCCCCCCCACACCTGGGAGTAAATTTAGTTGATGTAATCTGATGCTTATAGGGTTTGAATTGTTGAAAAAATCAACAAATTTTTGGCTATTATTTTGAATAATTTCTCGGATAATATGCTCCAATTCAGATTTTGCCCCAACAGATAAATCACTATATTCAATCTTCCGGGTATATTCTATACAATCGGGATGATCATCTACATTCATTGAATCCCCTATGACCCCCAATGGACCCTGTTTAAGAACGATTTCACACAATACAAATCCATCCTCTTTTATCACTTGTAGTAACTGTGACTTCCGGTATTGTGGAGATTCGTCCCCCTCTCGTCCATGTGCTAAATAGTCTAAGATGGTTACTAACTGGATATTCTGCGACATGGGCCTATCACTACATAGAGGTGGGTCCAAATGGTTAAATAGATAATGCCGAAGAATTTGGCCATTCTTCAGACGTATTCGGCCACTATAACTAGAATTTTATCTAACTCTTCGCCATCTAAGTTATGACGATTCTGTGTATATATAGAACGCAATTCATCACGAGATTGGGGGAGTAGGTCTGCAATTTTACATGCGGTCAATGCATTGACCTTGTCTAATTCTATCAATTTGTTTACCAATTCTCGTGCCTCTTTGGCACCTAGCACTGAAAAACGATTTACATGCTCAATTGTTCTTGCAAGTTCATACGGTAATTCTCTATCCTCATCCAGTGATCGTTCCTTTTCTATTTTTTGTAGATACTCTTTTACCTCGGATACGGTCAAATATTCTTCTGAAACAATTTCTTGAAATATGGTCATGGTTGTTATTTAGTTTGGGCTTTTAGATGGGCAGCAACTGAAATTAGAACTTTTTTCTTTCCCCCATCGGTTATTTTGACTTTGAAAGCAGATCCTTGTCTTCCAACTACTTCTCCAGTATGCCCATTGAATCTAGGATGGAATCTCCCATCTTGCACACTTGGGTCAATTCTGAGATGTACTTTTTGTCCATTTTCAAATTGTTGTACTATTCGTTGGGGGGGCGAAGTGCCTCTATCTCGAAGTTTATTTGTT
>WTZT01000094.1 GCA_009889685.1 Candidatus Hikarchaeia archaeon HikBin4 | reverse complement strand
AGAGATTGGTATTCGAACAGAACTTGAAGAAATCCTTGAGAGATCTCGGGTTGGTATTGAGTGTAAGATGTTAAAAACTCAGATCTATCAGAAATGTGGTCAACTATAGAAGGAATATAATGAGAATAATATCCATGGCCAAGAAATTCGATAAGAGGTAGGTTTTTTTCAAAAATTTCCTTCAGTTCAGTTTTAACTTCGCTTTCTGATCGGGGAGGAATTTTAAATGAATCGGTGAATTGAATAGATGGGGGAATATCAAATAATTCTTCTATGGATTGAAGTCCTAGATCTAACAGCATTGATTCGACATCTGCAGGGGTATGGGGCGTATAAGGACTTTGAGTAGAAGAGAGATGTGTCATGATATAGGTCCACCTACAGATTCAACTTGTTTGGTCTCCATACTCATCGGCCGTGAGTAATGTTTTTATTTCGGAGAGATCTTTTAGTTCTATTTTGAGCATCCATCCTGAATCGTAAGGGTCATTATTTACTTGTTCGGGTTCCGTTTCGAGAGTAGGATTGATATCCAAAATGGTTCCAGAAAGTGGGGCGTAGAGGTCGGATACTGCTTTGATACTTTCGACGAGGCCAAATATTTGATTTTTTGTTAAAATTTCCCCAATGGAGGGTAATTCTATGAAAACTATATCTCCCAATTCGTCTTGTGCAAAATCAGTTATTCCGATTAGTGCAGTATTAGAATCTACCAATACCCATTCGTGTGATTTGGAATACTGCATATCAGGAGGTATAGAAAATGTCATTAAAGATTAATGAACGGTGTGGAACATATCATTGCTGGTTTCAAAGAATTTCTTATTGAGATTTGAAGGGGGTCTCCGATCGAAGAATAAGAAGGAGGAACATAACCTAACCCAATAGGGATATTGAGGGTGGGGCTCAGAGTTCCGCTTGTCACCAATCCTATTTGTTCACCTGCTTCGTTTGATATAGCAGACCCAGGACGGGGGATTGATCTTCCAGGGAGAGAAAAGCCTATAAAATTAAAAGCAAGTTCTTCGGGATTAAGTCCTAACAAGGCATCTCTACCGATGAAATCTTGGTTCAGATCAACTGTGAAATCTACCCCAGCTTCAAATGGGTTCCTTGGATTTGTTTGATGATTAAAATCTTGACCAGAAAGTAAAAATCCCATTTCGGTTCGGAGAGTGTCCCGGGATCCAAGTCCACATGATGGAAAATTCAATGATTTCCACAAAGTCACAGCATCACTAGAAGAGAGTAACAATTCGAAACCGTCTTCACCAGTATATCCCGTTCGAGAAACGGTGCAAGTGATTCCGGCTATGGTGGTGACAGTGGTTGTGAATCTCTTTAAATCTGATAGTGTATCTGAAGAAAGTGCCTCAATAGAATCAACTGCAATTGGCCCTTGTATTGCAAACATTGCAATTTCACTAGTGGAATTTTTTATGGTGACATCGAGGTTCCACTCATCGCGGAAATGAGTCCATCTAAGAAACATTTCTTCATCGTGTCCAGCATTAGGTATAAACATAAATGAATCTGAAGAATTTCGATAAACAAGAGTGTCGTCCAAAATAACTCCTTGATGATCGGTTATCATGGCGTATTGTGCTTGATTGTCTTTAAGTCGCGTGACGTTGTTTGAAACCAATTTATTTGTTAAATATTCTGCATCGTTTCCATCCAAAAATATTTGCCCCATATGAGAAACATCGAACTTTCCCACGGAGGTTCGAACACAATGGTGCTCTTCTATTATAGACCCAAACCGAATGGGCATTTTCCACCCCCCAAAAGTTGTAAATTTCGCACCCATTTGTTCGTGGAATGGGGTTAACGGGGATAATCGGGGGATCATGGCTAGCAAGTATATATGGGCATTATCCCTTTTGTATGTTTGGGTTCGGAAAAACCAATTAGAAGAATTGGATCGAAAATGGTTCATATCGCCAAACATATCCACTTTAAGTGATAATAAGGGATATGAATTTCAAAAAATTGGTTAATGGAAAACCAAATAAAAAGCAATCATTGGAATGGAAAACGGTGGGATTGTTGATTGATGGTCCTAATTGTTTTCGCGAGGAATTTGATTGTGATTTAGATGAATTAAGAGAGGTTGCACTCCAATATGGACGATTGGTAGTCGCTAGATGTTATTTGAATTCGTACGCACCTCCTGGGTTGATTCAAGCTGCAGAATCTCGAGGTTTTGAAACGATAATAACTAGTGGTGATGTGGATGTTAGATTGGCAGTTGATGCGGTGGAAATAGCGGTTAATGGGACGACTGAGATTCTTGCAATTGCATCTAGGGATATGGATTTTAAACCTGCAATTGAGCTCGCTTCAAGATATGGTCTCAAGACGGTTGTTATTGCACCTA
This sequence comes from Candidatus Hikarchaeia archaeon HikBin4, assembly GCA_009889685.1. GTDB lineage: Archaea > Halobacteriota > Halobacteria > Halobacteriales > Hikarchaeaceae > Hikarchaeum. The sequence goes on along the minus strand of WTZT01000094.1, from coordinate 1,598 downwards.
GTGAAATTGGGAAATCTGAAGGCCTGTCCAAATCTGCCCATGAGACAATAGTTCTAAATTCGAAATGAACCCCATTCTTGACAATCATTGTCATTTGGATTCGGAACGGGGAATGGGAATTGCTGCTGTAGAAGATTTTAGCAAAAGTGGAGGTACACATATGTTAATTGTGAATCAGCATTCATGGAAAGATGGGAAAAATCCAACAGACATAACTGATTTTGAGGAGAGATTCTATCAAACTATGGAAATAGTTGAACGGGCGACCGAGATACTACAAGGGCGTGCTTGGTCTGTTTTGGGAATTCATCCTGCACTAATATCCAGATTAGTTGAAGGTGGTCAGACTGCAGAAGAAGCAGGAGAATTCATGTGTGATGGTTTAAATATAGCCGCAGGATTAATTGGGAAGGGAGATGCGATTGCGCTCAAATCGGGACGGCCACATTATGAAGTTTCAGAAGAAATATGGGAAATTTCAAATGTGGTACTTCGTCATGCGATTTCATTGGCAGCAAAAATGGGAATTGCTGTTCAACTGCATACAGAGACAACAGAGGATCTTTCTGAAGTGTCAGACTGGGCAATGGAGATGGGACTCCCTTGGCAAAAAATTGTTAAACATTTTGCAGGAGGGAGTTGTAGGGGTGTAACTCCAAGTGTAATTAGTAGAATGGAAGAATTGGAGAGAGCTATTCGGAACGGAAAACCATTCATGATGGAAACGGATTATCTGGACGATCCAAGAAGGCCAGGTGCTGTTTTGGGAATAAAAACTGTCCCGAAAAGAACTAAATTATTGAGAGAAAGTGGGCACGAAAGGTTAATGGAAATGGCACATGTGGAGACTCCAAAAATGGTTTATGGAATAGAAACCAAAGAGACGGAATAAATTAATTCGTTGATTGTCGAAGGATGCACCGACAGTTCCTTATAGAAGGTCAAGTTATACAGCGTTATGAAAAGTGTGGGGATAGATGGAATTTCTATTTGGACGGGAAAATTAAGTCTAGACTTGCCAAATGTGTTTGCACCTTCTGTTGGTGAGGATCCGGAGAAGTATACAAAGGGATTGGGGTTATATACATGCTCATTTCCAGATGTTCGCGAAGATATAGTAACAATGGGAGCAAATGCAGCGTATAAGTTGATGATAAAAGAAGAAATAGATCCGAGGGATATTGGTAGAATAGATGTTGCGACTGAAAGTTCATTTGATGCTTCCAAACCCATTTCAACATATATTTCGGGGTGTCTGGAACAAGTACTTGGAGAAGAGTTCCGTAATGTCAACAACGGGGAAAGAAAATTTGCGTGTATAGCAGGGACACAGTGTATAGACGATGCACATAATTGGATTCTATCGGGACGAAATGAAGGAAAATCAGCATTAGTAATTGCAACAGATACTGCATTATATGAGAGAGGAAACCCGGGAGAATCTACACAAGGTGCGGGTGCTGTTGCTATGTTGATTGCAGAAGATCCATCTATTGTAGAATTGGGTTTAAAACAGGGATATTCTAGTGCGGATGAGACTGATTTTCTTAAGCCGAACCAACAATTTCCTAGTGTGGATGGGAAAAGATCCGTTCAAG
>WTZT01000093.1 GCA_009889685.1 Candidatus Hikarchaeia archaeon HikBin4 | reverse complement strand
CAATGCCCCCCATCCACCTGCTAGAATTGAAGCCGCACTTGACCAATCTGGTTTCCGTGTCGATCCTTTAAAACCTGTTGAAAATCAGGTTGGAGATGCACTTGATGCCCTTCGACCACTGATACCTATACGATTCGCGGAAATATCCATTGCAGTTCGATTTCCCTCCGAGTATGCCGGAAAAGCACAAGCCCAAATCCGAGCATTTGGTGCCCTTCAAAAGGAAGAGTGGCAAAATGATGGATCTTGGATTGGTGTTGTCCGATTCCCTGCTGGAATGCAAGATGAATTTTATAACTTAGCAAATGGCTTGTCACAAGGTGAAGCAGAAACTAGAATTATAAAAGATAAAAATTAACTTATTTTTACGTTTTTCTACCACTTATCCATACTTAAATCCCAAAAGAAAACCACCCATAAAACCTACACCTATTGATAACGTAGATATTATTGAAACTAGCCAAGAAGGAGGTGCACTAGCACCTGCAACATCTCCAATTCCTAAAAACGAATTTTCAATTTTACCCCAGTTTACTTGAATAACATCTCTGGATTCTAAAAGTCTAAACAATACTATTTCTATTCCTATTATTACTGCAATTAATTTTGCCATTTTTTTCGCTGTAAAACCTATGATGGCACCGATAACAGCACCGGCTCCAAATTCACGCCCCAATTGTTGAATTTCAATTTCCACAGAATCCGTTTATTCCCATTAGATAAATACTATCTCAGTCACCTTTTACTTTTTCTATAATTTCTATTTGCCCAATCGAAGTAGTGGGATATTTTCCATCTTTATCTTTTTCAATGGCCTTGACCATATCCCATATCGTATTCAATCCTGTACTCAGCCCTACAAGGGCCTCCATCTCACACCCAGTTTTCCCGAATGCCTCGACCGCAACTTCCATAATAACTTTATCTTTCTCGACTAAAAATTCCACTTCAATTCCATTTACTTTTATTTGATGACAAAGTGGAATTATTTCCCATGTATGTTTGACCGCATCAATTGCCCCTACTCTAGCAATTGATAACACATTGCCTTTGACTACCGAATCTTTCTCAATAGCATCTATAGTCGAAGTTTTCAATCTAATTTCCCCCCTTGCTTTTGCCTTTCTTATAACATCTTTCTTGTTTCCAATATTTACCATATTTGCATCTCCTTTATGATCAATATGAGTCAGTTTATCATTCATGCTTTCCCCCCAAAGACATTGGAATATGTGGAAGCAAATCTGTGGGCAGTAATCCATATCCTCCTTTCTCCTCCACCGCAAGATCTCCTGACATTCCCACCACATATGCCGCTATCGTGGCCGCTGTCAAACTTTCTTGGGTGCAAAATAATGCCCCTACAACTCCTGCAAGTACGTCTCCCGTTCCTCCCACTGTCATCCCTGGATTCCCTGTCCGATTAACACGAGTATCTCTCCCATTCGAGATTATATCCTGATCTCCTTTGACTAGGACCACTTGATCCAATTCTCCAGTAAATTTTTCCACTATTCCCATTCGTTCATCCAATTCACCCGTAAGATTTGGCCCCCCCATCTCTGTAAATTCACCCACATGTGGTGTAAAAATAATCTCCGCAGAAGTCTCAAGATCTCGAACGACTTTAAGGGCATCTGCATCAACAACCGCTTTGCCTTCATATTTTTCCAGAAATAATTTTATCGCCGTTTTGGTTTTTCCACCGTTTCCCAATCCTGGACCAATTACTACAACGTCCATTTCGACCGATCTTTCTACCAACTTATCTACGTGCTCTGGTAATAATAATTCACCCTTAAACGGTTCAACTATTACGTTCGGTGTATATCCTTGAACCTCATTTGCTATCGAGGATGGAACTGCCACATACGCAAGGTCTGCTCCTGCCCTTAGGGCCCCCAATGAGCATAGAAGTGGCGCTCCTGTATATGGCCCCCCGCCTATTACCATGACACGTCCAAAGTCTCCTTTATGTTTCCCCCTAGGGCGTTTCAATGGGAGGAGATCTCCCGGTCCAACAAAAATACTAGCGGCCCTTGGGATCCCAATATCTGCAATAATTACATTTTCATGCACTTTTATTCCTGGTTTCAAATCGTGAAATGTTACTATCAAGTTGGGGTCAACTGAAATTCCAGTATTTCCTTTATCTGCATCAACCCCTGAAGGAACATCCACTGAGATCACCATTGCTTCTGTCTCATTTATTATCTCAATTATGGATCGATCTGGTTCCCTTACAGGGCCATTTATTCCTGTTCCTAATAGCCCATCCACTATTATATCTGGACCTTCTAATTTGAATTCTGATATATCTCTTATAACCTGGGTATCGTATCCATATGTCTGTAACACATCCCAATTTCCTCTCGCAGCAGGGCTTGTTATCAATTCTGGCCTGCCTATCAAATAAATCTTCACTTCAAATTCTTTGAGAAAACGTGCAGAAACAAAAGCATCACCCCCATTGTTCCCTCTACCTCCTATGATTGCTATTTTTTCTCCACCTGCCGCAATTTTTTTAACCTCCCGTGCAACCGCATGTCCGCTGGATTCCATAAGCTGTATCTGCGAAACCCCCAACTCAGCAGCATTTAGATCTACCATTGCCATTCTCTTCGCAGTTATCATCACACATTCTTTAGACTGGCAGCGCGTTAAATCCTCCTTTATGTCCCACCTTGGCGATTTTCTATTCATCCAATGATACTATTTTACTAGTCCTGCCAGCTTCATGACGCAAGTAATGAAAAATGTAGGTTTGTACATACCCTGCATATGGCCCAAACTCATTTCTTACAGCTTGAGACATATCTCGATATGATTTATGGTTGCAATTTGGATAGTGGATTTCAATTGTAGATCTAATCCATGTGTCGAGAGGGACTGCTTCTAGATGCCCTAGCGAAAATAAACAAATGCAGTCTGCAACCTTTTGTCCAACGCCTTTTAATTCCGTTAATTTATCTCTATTTTGTTCATAATCTTCGATAATATAAGCGATCCCTTCTGGGTCTTTTTCTAACATTTTTGCAGTTTCTATCACGTATGGTGCTCTGTATCCCAATCCCATTTTACGCAAATCTGATTCTTTCAATCGCGCGATTCTATCTACTTTGGGATATTCATAGTAATCTTTTCCTTCAAATCTAATTTTTTCCCCATACTTCCTTCGAAGTCTTTGCTGCATCCCAAATATCCTCTCAACCCGCATTTGAGCAGAACAAATAAATGAAACAACACATGCAAAAAATGGATCTCGGACAATTCGCATACCCTTGTATGTGGAATAAGCAGATTCTACGAGCGAATCTTTAAGGCCCATTTTCATTATTTTCTCCAAATCATCATCTAACCCCAAAACCCGTCTAACAATTTTATCCACGTCAGAAGTGGATCTCCATTCCAATTGATCCCCAACCTGTCTCAGACGTATCACTCTTCCATCAATCACGGAACTATACCATGCATCTCCTCCCTTGAGGCCCGAACTCAAATAGTCATTCCCATCATCTCGATCCCACAAATATGTCTGACCACTTTCAAGCGTAGCTTGTAGGTCCAATCCACCTGCCAAGGAATTATTCAAAATAATACCAGAATCCATCTTATGTTCTTATCCTTACTTTTGCACACTGATTATTCTTTCCGACCAAGCATTTTAAACCTCTTTCTAAATCATATAGCTAACCTTCTTCTACTTTGGTCCCATGCCACACTAGACATGGATTATGCTGTTACTCTTGAAGCTGCAGTGCCGGTATATAACGTTGAAACTCCCAATGAAGTTGTTCGGATAGCAATATCTAAAACTGGAGATATGCTCAATCCAGATCTCAAATATGTCGAAATAACTGCAGTAAATAGAACTTGTCCAAATTGCGGCGATTCCCACGAACCTGCATTCGTAGCAGCGAACGACGGTCTAGCAGCTCTAGAATTAGAAATGATCGTTTTCAACGCGGAAGGCGAAGAACACGCTTTGA
>WTZT01000092.1 GCA_009889685.1 Candidatus Hikarchaeia archaeon HikBin4 | reverse complement strand
GTATAACCTCGAAGAAGAGATTCTTCAGGGACATTCGTAGAAGCTATAGACACGGTTAATTTTGGATGGGATTTGGCTTTATGTTTACTAGATGGGGATTTGGAGAATATGGGAGGAGATATAGTCTATGGAAAATAAAAGAAATAACATGGATATAAAAGATTTTCGCGGGGTAATGGGAAATTTCATTACCGGCGTAACGGTTGTGACAATACCAGGGGATCCACCACATGGAATTACCGTGAATTCGTTTACTAGTGTATCTCTAGAACCGGCCCTGATATCCATTTGTCTTGATCACAGTTCGGAGGCCGATGAAAAATTAAAAGAAGGTATAAATGACAGTTATTGTGTCAACATACTTGCGGCAGATCAAAGATGGATTGGAGAGTATTTTGCGAACATGGGAGAAGTTGAAGAAAACCCATTTGAAGGAGAAAACACAAAAGTATTACCAACAGGATCGTTGTATTTTGAAGATTCAATTGCATATATAGATTGTTCACTTTATGATAGTATAGAAGAGGGAGATCATACAGTGTATATAGGCAAAGTAAGAGATGCGGGACTTCTACGACCAGAATCAGAAGTGCTAACCTATTTTAGGGGAAAATGGGGAAGCATATAGAAGTTGTGCTGAGAATGTATGGAAAATGCTAAACGAATCGGAACGTCTCGAGGTTCTTTGGGGCGAATGTCCTTATATTAAATTGACGATAGAGTGCAGAGGATAAGTCTCGGGTTGATCGTTCATCTCCATGTACACATAGGATTTTTTCGGGCCGGGGGTGCATTGATTTAACAAAATCTAAAAGCCCTTGACGGTCCGCGTGTCCAGAAAATCCATCGACTGTTTCGACGTTAAACTTTAATTTGAGTGTTCTTGTACGACCTCCAAAACCAGAGATGGGAATTTCTTCCCAGCCAGATTGAATTCTGCGCCCGAGTGTTCCATGGGCTTGATATCCAACAAAAATAAGTGTATTATCAGGATCATCTCCTAAGTATTCTAACCAAGACATAATGGGCCCCCCAGTTATCATCCCGCTTGTGGATATAATAATACAAGGGCCTTCTTCCAGGATTTCCTGGCGTTGTTCATCTCCTCGTTCTATGTGGCGGAATTGGGGTGCAAGAAATGGATTTTCGTCATCGTAGAAAATTCGTTTTCTGAGATCGTCTCGAAGATATTCGGGATAAGCCGCATGTATGGCGGTTGCTTCCCAAATCATTCCATCAAGATAAACAGGGAGTTCCGGGAGTTTTCCTGTTCGCATTGCCTCTTCCAATACTAGCATGATCTCCTGAGACCGCCCCACTGCGAACGCAGGAATAATAACTTTCCCTTTTTTTTCAGTGGTGGTTTTGATTATTTGAATAAGATTTTGTTCGGCTTGTTTTTGATCAGTTTGATAGTCATTCCTACCACCATAAGTAGATTCAAGTATCAGGGTTTCCACTCGTGGAAAATCGGTTACTGCCCCATTGAATAAACGAGTCCCACGATAATGTATATCCCCTGAAAAGCAGACATTATATAGGCCATCTCCAATATGGAAATGGGCGATTGAAGATCCCAAGATATGTCCAGCATTATGCAAGGTTACTTTTATATCAGGTGCTATGTCTGTAACACTCCCATATGAAATTGGAATTGTGTGTTTTATGGCTTCTCTGATCATTTCAGAGGTATAAGGAGGTGTTCGGCCTTCGTGGGCAGCAACATCTAGATAATCGAGTGTCAAGAGACCCATGAGATCTCGAGTGGGTTCGGTGGCATAAATTGGGCCATCATACCCATAACGGAAGAGAAGAGGTATGAAAGCGGAATGATCGAGGTGTGCATGGGTGAGAACTACTGCGTCTATGGAGTTTGCTCCGGCACCAAGAGCTTCTGCTACGTGGAGGTATGGGAATTCGTCTTCAGATCCAGGTTTGTCACCACAATCGATTAAAATTCGTGTTTCGGGTGTGGAAAGTAAAAAACTAGCTCTTCCGACTTCTTGGCAGCATCCTAAAGTTGTCAACCTAACCCACTTATCAGAGGATTTTTTTGGTCTGTGAATATGACGCCCTATTCTTTCGAGAATGGATCTTCTTTCTGTTCTCTGTTGTTTTAGAAAATTTCGAACATTAGAGACCACGGCTGAATCGATAGGAGGGGTTCGAACTACATCTGGAGTCCACCCAATTTGTTGTGTTATTTCACGCATAGTAGATCCGTGCTTACCGATGACCATTCCAGGTCTAGTTGCTTCAATCAGAACTTCTCCGGTATCTTCATGGAAATCAAGGTTAGTTATATTGGCTTCTTTGGGTATAATTTTGTGAATAATTTCTTTTGTTTTTTCAGGAGAGAGAAGAGAATCTAAATCGGGACGGATTGTAATTCTTTTTTGTAGAGCAGTGGCGAGGGTTCGGACAATATCACCGTTTTCGGCGAATTTTTTTGGGTGTGGTGTGTATACAACTAGTTCGGGTCCTTCGTAATTCACTGAAGAAATGGAGAGACCTTCAGGTAATATATCAAGAATTTTTTGGTGGATGGATTCTAATTTTTTATCTACTTCATTCATTATTATGAAATCTTTTATAGGAATCTTGGGCATCTCGAGAACTATGGTAAGTAGCACCCTAGAAAACCAAAGATAGAATAGTACCCAACGTAGAAGACGGGTAAAATCCGCTGGTATAGTTACAGCGGGTGATTATAAAAACTTTTTCAACGGGGAAGAACAGAAAAATCGGAAAGGGTTACTCTTATGAGGTAGAAAGGATGCCTATGAGAGGCGAGCAAGAGCTTGGTATTACTAATTCCAAAGATAAAAATCCAGGGGAATGGTATGCAGAGGTCGTCAAGAAAGCAGAAGTTGCCGATTATTCTCCATTAGGAGGTTTTATTATTGTACGCCCGAGGGGAATGGCCCTGTGGGAATCAATTCGTTTTCATTTAGACTCATGGTTCAAGGAAACGGGGGTTGAAAATGCTTATTTCCCGGTGTTGATTCCCGAGAAATATCTCGAACGTGAAAAGGAAATTATTGCTGGTTTTGATCCGGAAGTGGCATGGGTCACTCATGGGGGGGAAGAAGAGTTAGGAGAAAGACTTGCCGTCCGTCCCACTTCTGAATCCATTATTGCACCATTTATGGCACGTTGGATAAGAAGTCATAGAGATCTTCCTTTAAGATTGAATCAGTGGTGTTCAGTAGTAAGGTGGGAAGCTACAGAAACTAAACCGTTTTTCAGAACAAAGGAATTTCTTTGGCAAGAAGGACATACTGCGCACAAGAATAAAGAGGATGCTTGGGTAGAAACTATGCAACGTTTAGATCAATACGAGAGATTATATCGAGAAGTATTGGCCATCCCCGTATTGAAGGGAAGGAAACCAGAACATGATAAATTCCCAGGAGCAGAAACAACCAGCACAATAGAGGCTTTAATGCCAGATGGGAGATCAGTTCAGGGGGGAACAAGTCACTATCTAGGAACAACGTTTTCAGAAGCTTTTGAGATAGAATATGTAGATGAAAATGAAGAGATTCAGGTTGCACATACAACATCTTGGGGCCTTTCCTGGAGGGCGATAGGCGCACTTATAATGACACATTCCGACGACCAGGGATTGGTACTTCCACCTACAATTGCACCGGAACAGATAGTTATTGTGCCTATCTGGAGAGGTGATAAAAGAGAAGAAGTTATGAGATACTCTAGAGAAATTAAAGAAGCACTATCAGAATTCAGAGTTCGTTTGGATGATAGAGATGGGAAAAATCCGGGATTCAAATTCAATGAATGGGAACTAAAAGGAGTCCCAATAAGAATAGAGATTGGTCCAAAAGAAGTAGAAAATAGAACAATAACATTAGTACATAGACCAGATGGGGAACGCCATTTGGTGGGGATAGAAGGTGTTGAAGGTGTGATACGAGAGCACCTTGAGAATATCTACGATAAATTGTATCAACGTGCCTTAGACAACCTCCAAGAGAATATTCATGAAGTGAGAAATGAAGAAGAACTTGTTGATAAATTGACTAGCCAAGGAGGATATGCCAAGACTCCATGGT
>WTZT01000091.1 GCA_009889685.1 Candidatus Hikarchaeia archaeon HikBin4 | reverse complement strand
ATCCTCGGTAGGGTGTCCAGCCGAGTGGCCCGACTTTCTCTTGAAGGAAATAAAATAGCCATTATCAATGCAGAATATGTCGTTATTACTGGTTCCGAACAAGATATTCTAAGTCGCTTCCAAAAACGGATGGAAATTGGTTCTGACCAAGGGCCTTATTATCCAAAACGCCCCGATAGAATTGTCAAAAGAGCGATTAGGGGTATGTTGCCTTACAAACAAAAAAAAGGACGAGCTGCACTCGAAAGCATTCGCGTTTACGTTGGGAACCCATTCGAAACCGAGGGTGAAGTTCTTGCTAATACTTCTCTCGAAGACCCCTCCAAAATACGATACGTAGAGCTTGGGCTTATATCTGAAAAACTAGGAGCAAAAATAACATGGTAGAAACTATTAATACAAGTGGTAAGAAAAAAACTGCAATAGCAAGGGCGTCCATTAAATCAGGAACGGGAAAGGTTCGGGTCAATTCAATTCCAATAGAATTGGTAGAGCCCGAATCATCCCGACTTAAAATGTTAGATCCTTTTGATATCGCAGAAGAAAAATTACGCGACAAAGTCGACATAACCGTTAAGGTTAATGGTGGTGGCCATTCTGGACAAGCAGATGCTGTTCGAACTGCTATCGCCAGGGCCTTAGTAGAACACACCGAAGACATAGAACTTCGAGATTTGTACATGGCCATTGACCGAACGCTTCTAGTTAACGACGTTCGTCAACATGAATCTAAAAAGTGGGGCGGCCCCGGCGCAAGGGCACGTTTCCAAAAATCCTACAGGTAAATTAAAATATGATAATTCCAGTTCGTTGTTTCACATGCGGAAAGGTCATCTCAGAACATTGGGAAGATTACGTCTCAAGATCAAATACAAAAGACGGGGGCGAGACTCCTGCCGATGTACTTGATGACCTTGGTATCACCCGGTATTGTTGCCGAAGAATGTTTGTTTCACATATCGATCTTATAGATGTTGTGGCACCCTATCAATAATGCAAAATTTAGAACACAATAGACACGAAAAAGCCCGTATCATTGGTGCAAGAGCACTACAAATAGCCCATGGGGCCCCTTTACTAATCGACACCGACCATTCCCAACCTATATTGATAGCAGCCGCGGAGTACGATGCCGATGTATTACCATTCTCAATCCAAAGACGTGCGATGTCTGCAGAGGGGGACTTCAAATAAAGTGCCAATAATCAATTCAATACACCTCGCACGCGTTTTCGATTCCCGTGGGGATCTAACCGTGGAAGCATCCGTCCAAACACAGGGCGGCGGATTTGGGAGGGCAATTGCCCCCAGTGGGGCTAGTATTGGAGAATATGAGGCAACTGAGTTACTGGCTTCCGATGCCATTGCTGCTGCAAAAAAATATGCTTTGCCCATGTTAGAAGGCAAGATGGATTCTACAGATCAAAAATCAGTTGATAGTGCCCTTAGGTCTGCAGACGGGACTGAAAATTTTTCAGTTATTGGGGCAAATAGCGCAGTCGCTATTTCCTTGGCCAATGCTAAAGCTGCAGCAAATTTCCTCGACTTGCCTCTTTACCAACACATAGGGGTCTCTTCAAAATGGGATTCATTTCCCATCCCTATAGGAAATGTAATAGGGGGAGGGGCCCACGCAACAGATTCTACGCATATACAAGAATTTCTTTCTATTCCTGTGGGTGCACCTTGTGTTTTTGATGCGATCTTCGCAAACACTGCCGTACATAAATTAACTGGCACTTTATTATCAAATCGAGGGTATGTCCGTGCAAAAGGAGATGAAGGTGGGTGGGCCGCCTCCATCCCCGATGAGGTAGCTTTTGATGTAATGTCTGAATCAATCTCTGAAATCTCAAAGGAAGTTGATTTTGAAATTAAATTGGGTGTGGATATGGCAGCATCTGAACTCTACAATCCCCTCCAAGATTGTTATGTTTACGGAGATATTTCTAGATCTGTAGACGAACAAATAGACTACGTTTCGGAGCTCTCTCATAACTATTCACTGGCATATATCGAAGACCCACTTGACCAAAATGACTTTGAAGGATTTTCCAAGCTCACGGAATCTGTCGGAAACGATTCTCTGATTTGTGGAGATGATTTATTCGCAACGAATATCACACGATTAAAGAAAGGAATTGATCTCAAAGCAGCAAATACCATCTTGATTAAGCCCAACCAAATTGGGACTCTAACCGAAACTTTGGATGCTATTAACCTCGCCAAAGAAAATGGCATTGTCCCTGTTATCTCCCATAGGAGCGGAGAAACTGAAGATGCAACTATTTCTCATATAGCATTTGCAACCCAAGCGCCTTATATTAAAACAGGAGTTGTTGGGGGCGAGAGAACCGCAAAATTAAATGAATTGATAAGAATCGAACTCGAGATAAAAACATTATGACTGATACGGAAACTATCGACACAGAAACCACCGAATTGACAACTGAACAACAAGAAGATCCTCTCCTTGAAGAGGAATTGATTCCACAAGATGATAACGAATCCACTAATATAGATCCGGCCCCCCAGCCCGATGAATATGAAGATACTTTCGATGATGTTGGGGTGGATCTTCTCCTACCCGTGGAAGATTATCTTTCTGCAGGGGTGCACATTGGAACTCAACAAAAAACGAAAGATATGTCCCGATTTATCCATCGTGTCAGGGCAGATGGGTTGTATATTTTGGATATAATTCAAACTGACAAACGAATCAGAGAAGCAGCCCGTTTATTATCCCGCTATTCTCCTGAAAGAGTTATTGTTTCATCCTCTCGACAGTATGGACACCACCCTGCCACAACTTTTGCAGAATCTATTGGGGCTATGGTTTCTACTGGTCGATTTATACCGGGCACGCTTACAAATCCAGTTTATCCCGGATTCATTGAACCTGATATTGCCGTTGTAACTGACCCAATTGGGGATGCGCAAGTAATTGGAGAAGCAATTTCTATTGGAATTCCTGTCATCGCCATGTGCGATTCAAATAATGCAACTAGTCGTGTAGATCTAGTCGTTCCAACTAACAACAAAGGTAGGAAAGCCCTCGCCACGGTTTACTGGCTTCTTGCAAACGAAACACTGGATAACCGCGGCCTAACTCCTGATCTATCATTGGCCGACTTCGATCTAGAGTTATAGCCGACCTTATGTTTTTATCTCTTCTCCCATACAATTTGTAATACATGCCATTCTCATCTGCTCCAGGGAAGATCTATTTATTTGGCGAACATGCGGTAGTTTACGGAGAACCAGCAGTCCCATGTGCAATAGGGAAGAGAGTAAGCGTTTCTTGCTCCGAATCAGATGATAATTTCATTTCTATTCAAGCACCTCAAATAGGCGTAAGTGATTTCAGTATAGATTTTTCTGAATCTTCTCTCAAATCAAATCTATCTAACGTGGAACCACATCTTCACTACATTCTTACAGCAATTGATCTCTCTTTGAATTTCTCTGAAACTACACTCAATGGGTTAGACCTTTTTGTTGAAAGCGATCTCCCTTTGGGTGCTGGTCTTGGATCCTCCGCCGCAGTCTCTGTCGCTACTGTAGATGCAGTATCTAGAACTTGTGATGTAGTTCGTCCTTTAGAACAAATTGCCAATCTTGCCCATGCCGTTGAACAAACTGTTCAAGGACGTGCATCACGGGCCGATACTTTTTGTTCTACTATGGGTGGGATCGTCTGTGTTGAAGGAGATCATTGCAATAGATTGACTTCCTCAAATTTGTCTTTTACAATTGGATATGATGGTGGTTTTGGACCCACAAAAGAATTAGTATCCCTGGTGCGAAATAACAAAGAAAACTATCCTGTTATAGATTCTATTATATGTGCTATTGGTGATGTTTCCAAACTTGGGATGGTGGCCCTCGAAAATCAAGATTTGACAACGATCGGGGATTTGATGAACATTAATCACGGTTTGCTATCCTCTATAGGTGTTTCTTCCCCCTCGTTAGATGAAATGGTGTGGGCAGCAAGGAGTTCTGGTGCTCTCGGTGCCAAACTCACTGGTGCAGGGGGGGCAGGATGCATTGTCGCACTAGACCCGAATAAATCTACTACTTCTGCCATTCTTTCCACTG
>WTZT01000090.1 GCA_009889685.1 Candidatus Hikarchaeia archaeon HikBin4 | reverse complement strand
TCCCCTGATGACGATGTGGAATCTCTCGTGGAGGAATTAGAACCTTCCCCTGATGACGATGTGGAATCTCCAAATGAGTCTGCAGAATTTATTGATTAATACTCATCGATTATATGTATTCCGAGCAAACCCTTCTAATTCCTTCTTCTAACCCTATTTTTGGCAACCACCCTGTAGCTTCATATATTTTAGTTGAATCTGCACAAGTATCGTGCACATAAATCGATTTTGGTATCGGGTTTTCTACATATTCAGCTTCTACATTTGTTCCCAATTCTCCATTGATCATATCTACAACTTTATTAAAACTAACCGCCCGTCCCGTTCCCACATTAAACACCCCTGATATTTCTTTCTCCGCGACCATCTGTGCAGCTCTAACAATATCATCAATGTACGTGAAATCTCGTGTTTGAGTTCCATTTCCATAAAGTTTTGGTGCAATTCCATTAGCCATTTTTTCTGCAAACTGAGCAATGATATTTGCATATTTTCCCTTATGTGACTCATTGCCACCATATCCCTGATAAACAGAAAAAAAACGCAATCCGGCCATATGTATTCCATATTGATTATGGAAATATTCTGCATACCTCTCTCGAGCCAATTTAGAAGCTTCGTAACCCGTATGTGCCTCTACCACCATCGCCTCCGAGGTGGGCTCTTTTCTACTCCCATATATCGAAGAAGTGGATGCATAAACCACTCTTTTACACCCATTTTCAACTCCTTGTTTTATGGTATTGATAAATCCTTCTACGTTCACTCTAGCCCCTTCAATTGGATCTTCTTTGTGCATTTGATACGATGATAACGCCGCGAGATGGAAAATAATATCAACATCTGTTGGCAAATCTTTATCTAAAACATCAATTCGTCGAAAATCCACCGATTTATCCAAATTATCTGGAGTTCCAAGATACTCATTATCAATTGCAATAACTTCATTTTGAACTGCCAATTTATTTGCTAGATTTGACCCAATAAATCCTGCCCCCCCCGTGACAAGAATGGTCAAATCTTTCATACCTGCCTCTCTAGATCACTCTACTTAAACATTAACGTAACTAATCTTCGCCGGTATTCGACAAGACCTATTGCGTGATTATGGAAAACAAATATCCTCAAGTTAGCGTGAATTATCCCGCTAGTACTACATTTGATGAATTCCGCTCAACAGTAACTGCAATTGAAAGTTTACACTATGATGGCTTAACAGTCTCCGATCAATCTTTGCGTAGGAATACTTATGCGTGGTCTGCATTTGCGGCACACAATACTAATCGTATATGGGTTGGCCCTGCAGTAACCAATCCATTTTCTCGCAACCCTGGGTTGACTGCGGCCTCAATAGCAACCATCGACGAAATTTCTAAAGGTAGGGCAGTTCTTGGAATCGGGCTAGGTGGACATGGAGTCGGACCGTTTGGCTATGATCAAAAAAGATCAATAGGTGCCTGTAAAGATGCAATAATTACAATAAAAAATTTACTTTCTGGAGGACAAACAACGATAATACGTGATGAATTTGAACTACACGAAGCTTCACTAGAATTTGATCCTTATTCCCATTCCATTCCCATTTATGTTGGGGGGCGAGGACCTTTACTTCTCTCTCTAGCGGGAAAACTTGCAGACGGGGTATTCATTGGAGGGGGTCTTCTTTCTACCAAGGGAATGGATTATGCTCGTGATAGAATTTCTATCGGGGCCAAATCTGTTAATCGAAATATCGATGACCTCGATCTTCGATGTCATGCTTCACTTTCAATAGCATCCGACGCAGACGTAGCTCTGGATGGAGTGACGCGACATATCGCCACTAGAGTTTCAAACCAAGCAAATTTAGAAGCCTTACAACGTGGAGGTGCCTCTCCCAAAGAAATAGAACATGTAGTTAATCTAGATCTAGACTCTCTAACAACAAAAGAACTAAGAGATGAAGTCCCATTTTCTATCATTGAACAATTCGTACTCTGTGGAACTCCCGAAGACTGTTCTGAACGATTTCACTCTTTTTTCGAATCTGGAATAACCAATTTTACTATCGTAGCTAGAGTCAACGATGAAAATGGAAGATTTAAAAGTCTAAAACTTTTTTCAGACCTGGTACTTTCTCATTTCTTTTGTTAATCCTTGTATTTATGTCCCTCCCCTATCTACACCTCCATCATGACCACTTTTTATCTCCCAGTAGAATTAACCAGTGTACAAAAACAAATTCTTACTGCTCTTGTCAATCTCTTTTCAGTATATGCCTTTTCTACAAATGAAAAATCAATTAAAGGAGTGGAAATTGCAAGAGAAATTGGAAAGAATCCTGGTACTATTCGAAATCAAATGCAAAGTCTAAAAGCTCTACGCTTAGTGGACGGTGTCCCCGGCCCTCACGGGGGATACAAACCCACTGCATTTGCATACGAGGCCTTGGACATTTCTCAATTGGATTCTCCCGTAGAAGTTCCTTTTTATCATAATGGGACCCGCTGTTCTGAAATATTGCCTCTGGAAATCACGCTTACAAGTATTAACCACCCCGACCTTTGCCGAGCAAAAATCCGTGTCCTTGGCCCTACCCGGAATATTAACCAACACGATTTAGTTAAAATAGGTCCCACTCCTCTATCAAAATTGACTTTAGAAGGGACTGTGGAGGCACAAGACGAAACACATGGAATTCTGATTTTAGAAATCAAATCCATGTCTGCACAACCAAAATCCCACATCCTTAAATAATCAGTAAAAACAACAATAAATCATGGACGAACCTACCTCTTTGGAAGACCTACTTTTAGAAAAAACACGATCTTTCAATAAATTAGGCTATCTAGGATTTACAGGATTTTTAGGATTTGCAGGATTCATTAACACAGACTTTTTCCTTGCCTTTTTCCTGCTCTTTCTGTTTATTTTAGGGAGTCTCCCCATCTCCATGAACAAATTAGGCTATCTAGGATTTACAGGGTTTTTAGGATTTGCAGGATTCATTAACACAGACCTTTTCCTTGCCTTTTTCCTGCTCTTTCTGTTTATTTTAGGTCGATTACCAACTTCTCCGATCTTTTATCCACCCACTTCATAATGTATAATTTTCTGCGGAACATCTACAATTTGTGAATCCGTTTCATCTGTTCAATTCTTCGCCAAAAAAACATACATTGGACCAAATAATCATCCACATAGATATGGACTGTTTCTATGTATCTTGCGAACGTTTACGCGATCCAGATCTAATTGACCAACCCGTCATAGTGGGGATGAATTACACCCCCGGCGAATCTAGAGGGGCAGTAGCTACTGCAAGCTATGAGGCTAGAGAGTTAGGGATTGAGAGCTCTATGAACATATCCAAAGCTCTCTCCATACTACCTGACACAGAACTCAATCCTCCTTTTGAACCTTCTTGTTATTATCGATCCGCGGACAAAAATTTCTATAGAGAAATTTCCCAAAG
Organism: Candidatus Hikarchaeia archaeon HikBin4; assembly: GCA_009889685.1. Taxonomy (GTDB): domain Archaea; phylum Halobacteriota; class Halobacteria; order Halobacteriales; family Hikarchaeaceae; genus Hikarchaeum. The sequence continues at coordinate 672 of WTZT01000090.1, read as the reverse complement.
TGTGAGGAATATCCTTGAAGATTTTTCAGACGTCACTCGGCACGTGAGTATAGATGAAGCCTATTTAGATGTAACAAGCAAAACAACCTGGAAATCTTCAGCAAAATTTTCTCAAACTCTAAAAGATGAAATAGAATCAGTAATTGGTGTTCCTTCAAGTATTGGGATTGCTTCCTCTATGAGTGTTGCAAAAATGGCTAGTACGATTGAAAAACCAAGAGGTCTCGTAGTTGTAAAACCTGAACAAACTCAAAACTTTCTTTTCCCTTTACCTATAGAAAATCTACCCGGAATTGGGCCCGTAACTGCAAAATCTCTCCACGCAGATGGAATACATCTGATAGGGGAGTTAGCTAAAATACCTATTGGTAATCTTAAAGATAAATATGGTAATAAAGGAATTTCTTTTTCCACACTCTCCCGTGGAGAAGATTCTAACAAAGTACTTCCTATGGGTCCTAAAAAAAGTATTTCTAGGGAATCTTCATTTAAACAAATCACCATAAATTTTAATGAAAAAAAAGCTTTAATTGAACAACTTTCTCAAGATGTAGGCTCTATTGCAAGCTCTAATAATGCTTTCTTCCGAACAGTTGGAATTAAAATAATCGAACCTCCTTATAAAATCCATACCCGTGAAATTTCTTTTGGAACTGCAACAAACGATCCGAA
>WTZT01000009.1 GCA_009889685.1 Candidatus Hikarchaeia archaeon HikBin4 | reverse complement strand
ACTAATGGCTGCTATGGCAGAAGAATTCCAGAAACAACATTCTGATGTCACTATCACAATCCAATCAACTGGAAGTGGCGGTGGATTCAAGAACTTTTTCTGCCTAGGCCGGGCCCATTTCAGTAATGCAAGCAGGCCCATTAAAGATTCAGAAGTCGATCTTTGTAAAGGAAATGGTGTAACTCCTCATGAAATTAGACTTGCAACCGACGCATTAACTGTCGTTGTCAACAAAAAAGCCGACTGGGTAGATAGCATGACTGTCACAGAACTCAAATCGGTCTGGGACCAAAACGCAGCAGAAAAATGGTCTGATGTAAACTCATCCTGGCCAGATGAAAACATCGACCGGTACGGTGCAGCAGATACCTCTGGTACTTTTGATTACTTCAATGAAGTCATCATAGGAAAAGATGGAGACACCCACACCACAAACTACCAACCAACAGAAAAAGATCATATCATTTTTGCAGGTGTAGAGGGGAATAAATATGCAATAGGATATTTCGGATTTTCCTACTACTATAACAATCCTGACAAGATCAAGGCATTAAAAATAGATGGCGGTGATGGCCCTGTGTCTCCCACCCTTGACACTGCAAAAGGTGGACAATACAAACCTCTCTCCCGATCTCTATTCACATACGTATCTGTCGAAAAACTCGCAGAAAAACACATCGCAGAATTCGCAAAATACTGCATTGAGCAAAGTTCAAACGAACAGCTCGTAGCAGAAGAAGTTGGGTATGTACCAAACACAAAAAAGACCATGGATAAAGAAATGGCGGCTTTAAACGCACTAATTCAAACGACTAATGTATAGATTTTGTAACCAGAGATCACCTGAAATTAAGAATGGTTATTTCCTTCTTATAATCAAATTTATAACACTCAAATGAAAACGGATTCTAAAGACTTCACCGACCAACTTTCATCAACCCTTTATTTTCGAATCCACGGCGTTTTCGAGAGTGTTTATGCAACTATATTTTTTATTCTTGCGATACTTACAATCTTTACAACAATCGGAATAATTTATTTCCTTTTTAAAGACGCTTTAGTTTTCTTCAGTCAGTACAGCCCTATTCAGTTCCTCACTAGTTCCAATTGGAGCCCAGTCATACCACCAAAAAGTTATGGTATACTACCTCTCTTATTCGGAACCCTCGTAGTGACTTTCATGGCGGCTTTGGTTGCCCTTCCTATTGGTACCTTGACTGCAATATATCTCAGTGAATATGCCGACAAACGCACTCATTCTATTCTCAAACCATTACTAGAACTACTCGCTGGGGTCCCCACTGTTGTTTACGGTTTTTTTGCTCTAGCTTATGTCACACCTGCCCTTCGTGTAATCTTCCCATCGATCAGTCCTTTCAATGCCCTTTCTGCATCCTTGATGGTTGGAATAATGATCATACCTATGGTTTCATCCATCTCTGAAGATGCGATGAGTGCCGTCCCCGATTCCCTTAGACAAGCCGGATTTGCACTTGGGGCGACCAAATTTGATGTCTCCACCAGCATCGTCATCCCCGCAGCTTTGTCTGGTATTGTGGCATCCTACATTCTAGCAATTTCCCGTGCAATTGGAGAAACAATGATTGTAACCATTGCTATGGGACTTCACCCCACTCTACCCGAAGTCCGATATTTGGGTCCCCTACCCTATGTCCATCCAGCAGACTTTCTGCTAGAAACTGGACAAACTATGACTGCAGCTATGGTGCAACTAGCCCAAAGTGATCTAGTAGGGAGTTCAATAGCTTTCAATAGCCTCTTTGCAATAGGCATAACCCTATTTTTTGTTACCCTCTTTATGAACGCAGTAAGCAATCTAATCACAGAACGATATAGGGAGAGTTACTGAATGTCTACTATTTCGTTCGACATAGCGCGAAAACAAGGTAGAAATTCTATCCTTTCGAAGGAAACTTTATTTCGCTATCTCACTTTTCTAGCATCTATTGTTGGAATCTTTTCCCTAGCTCTGTTATTAATAACAGCTCTTGTAAACGCGCTTGGTCTCAAAACAGCGGACCTGTCCTGGTATGTCTGCTATCTTCTCATAGTTCTTTCTCCTCTACTCGCATTTAGTTGGTATTGCACAAAACATCAGGAAGTTGGGAAAGTTGCTACACGCACCATTGGAATTATTATAGGTGGGGCACTCTTTGGAACTTTCCTTCTAATAATTTTTATACTTTTAGATCCACAAATAGCATTTGTTTATTTCACATTCGCAATACTCCCAACATTAATAGTTTGGTCCTATGTCCAGTCCCAACAAAAACAATCAATATACCTAAGTTTAGCCCCCATTGTGGCGATTTTAATCGGCACATTTCTTTCCAGTTTCCTATGGAAAACCCTCCCTTCTTACCCCGAAAATTGGCTCATTTTTGTTTGGATATTTGGCCTCCCTGCCGTTTTCTTTTCCCGACATTTCTTAAAAAATACTCTCCTAGAGTCCCATCGTGACTACATTGGGATCTCAACCATTTTGTTTTCAATTATAGTCGGCATATCTACGGTCACTTTCACCGAAATTTCACCAACCATCTCTATACTCTATTTTTTAACAATCATAGTTCCAATATTTTTGTATGCTTCTGTACACATAGTTTCAGCCGAGCAAGGTAGAGTTGGCCTCCTTTTCCCTCTTCTTTTGATCACAACCATCCTCTTAGCGCGTATAGTCGCAGTCAGCATAGGTGCTATCCAACCAACTCCATGGCTAGACCTTCAATTTGTAACTAGTCCCCCCTCAAGATTCCCTATAGAGGCAGGTCTTTATCCCGCACTCATCGGTTCCATTTTTATTGTTCTTCTAGTTGGATTTCTGTCCTTAATTTTTGGAGTTGGGGCTGCAATTTATCTAGAAGAATATGCCCCTAGAACTGGAACTTTTGGGATCCTAACCAGGCTAATTAGGATTAATATATCCAATCTCGCGGGAGTTCCTTCAGTTGTTTATGGATTGCTTGGATTGGCATTGTTTGTAAACCTACTTGGAATGGGATTCGGCACAGTAATTGTTTCTTCGATGACACTTTCTCTTTTGATATTGCCGATTGTTATAGTCGCATCTCAAGAGTCCATTCGAACAGTACCAGAAGCTTTGAGATTGGCTTCTTATGGGCTAGGGGCCACCAAATGGCAAACTATTCGAAATGTTGTCCTCCCTCTCTCTGTTGCAGGAATCCTGACTGGGACTATCTTGTCGATGAGTCGCGCTCTTGGTGAGACTGCACCTCTGCTAATGATTGGAGCTGCTACTACTGTATTCAAAGCCCCAGTGGGTCTTGAAAGCAAGGTTAGTGCTATGCCACTACAAGTTTTCCATTGGGCTTTCTCTGTAAAACCAGATCTCCGTGAAGGGGTGGCGGCAGCGGGCATCATTCTGTTGCTATTTGTATTATTGTCCATGAATGGCATTGCCATCGTTTTGAGGAACAAATACCAAAAGGACAAATAATCCAAGGAAATAAATACAAATGTCATTGTCAAAACCAAAATCCACCACTCATCCCCAAAAAACCAAATCTACAAATAAATCTGCCAGTAAAGACTCTAGAGAGAAGTCTGCAACTGATAAGAGTATAATTTCTAGTGAAAACCTCACAGTCAAATATGGATCTAACATCGCAATAGAAGACGTAACCGTTGACATCCCCCTTAAGAAAGTAACTGCTATTATAGGACCATCTGGTTGTGGAAAATCAACTTTCCTCCGATGTATCAACAGAATGAACGATCTCATCCCCGGGGTATCTGTCGAAGGGAATCTTTTCCTCGGGGATACGAATATATATTCTGGAGATGTAGACCCCGTTCTTCTGCGGCGTTTAGTTGGCATGGTTTTCCAATCACCAAACCCTTTCCCAAAATCCATATATGATAACGTTGCATACGGTTTGAGAATTCAAGGCAAAACCGACAATATGGACGAAGTCGTAGAATCGGCTCTCAAAAGAGCCGCACTCTGGAATGAAGTTTCAGATAGACTAAATGAAAAAGCAACAGGACTATCTGGAGGACAACAACAAAGACTTTGCATTGCTAGGACTATAGCGGTCGATCCCGAGGTAATTTTGATGGATGAACCTGCAAGCGCACTTGATCCAATTGCAACGTCCCAAATTGAAGATTTGATTCAAGAACTTACAAAAGATTACACTGTAGTCATTGTGACTCATAACATGCAACAAGCAGCTCGTATATCTCATAAGACTGCAGTTTTTCTCACTGGAGGGAGGTTGATAGAGTTTGATGACACCAAAACCATTTTTGAAAACCCCCGCAATCAACAAGTAGAAGATTATATCACTGGTAAATTTGGATAACCTTAACCTATAGTGCGCCAATTTTCTAGTATGGCACGCGAGAGCTATCAAGATGGTCTTAAGCAACTTAAAACGGGCGTCCTCGATATGGGTAAACTCGTTATAGATCGACTAGATATGGGAATCAAAGCCCTCCTCGAAAATGACGCCGAACTCGCTAAATCTGTCATTTTCGGAGATGATGAAATCAATGATATGTATCTCGAGTTAGAAGCAGAATGTGTCAACTTACTCGCACTACAACAACCTGTCGCAGGAGATCTGAGATTGATAGCATCTTCTTTTAAAATCATAACCGATCTCGAACGAATTGCAGACCTCGCAGTCAATCTAGGTGACTATACTCTAGACGCACGAAGAGAAGTTTTCCCAGACGTAGATATAAGTTCTCTTGGGGACCTCGTTCTCACGATGCTAACTGAATCTATAGAGGCATATGAGGCTCAAGATGCAGATGCGTGTTTCGAAATTTCAGATAAAGATGCTGAAGTCGATGCTTTGTGTAAAATTGCTAATCAAGTTGTCGTCAAAACCCTCATAGAAACTCAAATTGAGAGTAGTACTTCCTTCGATATCTTAGACGATTTGATGGCAGATGTACAACGCTTTTTATTAACAATTCGTGATATCGAGCGCATAGGAGATCACGCTGCAAATATAGCAGCTAGAACGCTGTACATGGTAACCAACAACGATGAATTATTGTATTAGTTCAAGACTTGCCATTCGTCTCCCCCTGCCAAACTATTCTCTTTAATAACGAATCTAGTACTTTCCCCCGCTGGTCTCGATCTATGCTTTTCAATTGTAATTTTCCTATTCCCTCCTCTAAATCTATCAAGCCTTAGGACAGTTCCATTCCAGTGGGGTAATATATTTCCACCTAATGGCCTAATTTGATTCGTTTCTGGATCTGTGTATACCTGATTAGTTACGATTACTGCAAGATCAAATCTCCTGGCCAACGACAAGAGAGATATCATTTGGCGCGCGAGCGTTCGAAGAGCTCCTCCATCTGCTCTTTCAGCTTGTTCAAGTCGATAAAACCCAGTGGCACTATCAAGGACGATTAAATCAACGTCTGCTGCAAATTCAACTACCCTTTTGATGGCAGCAGATTGTTCCTCGAAATTATGTACCTCTGAAATTATCAATTTTTCTCCCAATTCGTAAGGGTCTCCTTTCTCCATAGCTAATTGATTAAAACGATCAATAGAGATCCCTTCTGTATCAATATAAACAACCTTCTTATCTTCTGCTACAGTCTCCGCAGCAGCACTAAGCGCAATATTTGTTTTTCCTGAAGCAGAAGCTCCATACAATTGCGTAATAGACCCTATATCAATTCCTCCTCCTAGTAGGTCATCTATCGGAATGCATCCCGTTGACAGTTTTCTATCCACGTGATTCAGTATCTTTCCCTCAGTGAAAAAAACTCCGATGAATTTATTCCATCCATTTCCCTCTAGCTTTCTCCTCAACTAACCCAATTATTCTTCTAACTGGCCAATTCGTTTCGCGAGCAACCCTCACCGAGTCCTCGTATTCCGCACTTATATTGTATACTTTACCTTCTTTCCCCGATGCAATTTTAACAGCAATTACGTATGCCTTTCCACCTATTTCAACTGAAATTTGTTCCATTTTTCGGGTCGCTATCCACCTGTGCAATCCCGGGGATTCTCTAATTCCCAATGTACCTGTTTCTTCGGCCAGTCTTTGTGCAACTCTATCTGCGTTTTCAGGCTTGACCATTACTTTGACAATATGCCCCGGTCTAGATTTTTTCATCATAGCCGGAATAACTGTAACATCTCTTGCTCCTTCCTCCAATAATACATCATAGAGATTCCCTATTACCTCTGGACTAACATCATCTATGTTCGTCTCTAATAACACAATTTCATCTTTTTCTAGATTCTTCATCTCTCCACTTATTACTCTTAATACATTTGCCATGCCTTCTATCTTATGGTGCCCCATTCCATATCCTGTCTTCATAACATTCAATGCAGGTATTCTCTCTACTCCTCTTGCAAAATGCAATAGTATGGCCGCACCTGTTGGAGTCAATAATTCCTTTTCAACAGGACCCCCCTTTATCGACCAAGTCGCATTTCTAGCAAGGACCAACACTGCCGGAACTGGAACTGGATATTCTCCATGCTTCATTTTAATTGTTCCGCCCCCAACTGATATTGGAGTGACCACTATTGATTCTACATCCAAATCTTCAATCAACATACAAGCCCCAACTATATCTGCAATCGCATCATCTGCCCCAACTTCATGTAGGTTTACTTCTTCTAATTTTTTCCCATGCACTTCTGCTTCAGCTTCTCCTAACACACGGAATACCTCAACCGCATTAGAAACTACTTCTTCCGAAATAGATAGTGATCTAATCACTTTGATTATCTCTTCAAATTTTTTGCCTGAATTTTCTCCCTCAATGTCCTTTCCCCCACGTGTAACCCGAACCTGTTTCGCCAAAATCCCCTGTTCTACCAATTCTTTTATATCATATTTTACGCCTAGTTTTTCTTCTATTGGATTCAACACTTCTACATTTGCCCCTGCTGACAATAATGCCCCAATTATCATATCTCCACTAGCGCCCATTTTTCCATCGAACACAAGTGTAACCATATCTCTTCTTGGAATCTCTTAGGCGAAAAACACCCCGATCGAAGATAAGAACGTCTCCATATGCCTCCCATCTATCACTACTTTCGTCACCACCGCTAGATTGTGACAATCCCTGCAATAACCTGGAGCAAATACACGTTGAAATTCTCCAAAAGAAGAAAATGAGGCTATAGAAAAAACAGCCATAGTACCAAGAAAAAACCGATGAAAATATATAGGACAATAAACAGTAAAATATAACTTAAAAACCCCTTGAATTCTGCTAATATATTCCTAATTTTAACTGTCTTAATAAGTGCGTAGGGCAGGATTCGAACCTGCGGACCCCTACGGGACAGAGCCCTCAACCCTGCGCCGTTGGCCTGGCTTGGCTACCTACGCGCGCAAAGAGATAGCTCTCGACCCGTTAAAAGTGCTTTCGTTTGGCTCTATGTAGTCTATTTCTAGACCTCTTGTACTTTGCCTAACAGTGCATATTCTGTTAATTTGGAAACGATTTTATCAATCGCTTCTTCTGCATTTTCTGGAAATTTTCCTCCTGTTATGACCACTTTTCCAGATCCAAACAGTAGGACCACAACCTTTGGTTCTTTTAGGCGGTAAACTAACCCTGGAAATTGTTCAGGCTCATACTCAATGTTTTCCAATCCAAAACTAATGGCAATGGCATTTAAGTTCAATGGATGACCCAAGTCACCGCTAGTTACAATATTCTGAACCTTTATCTCAGGAGATCCTGGGACTTCTATTCCCAACTCTCTCAGAGTTTCAAAAGTTAATTCTACCGCAGCATGTACATCCTCGATACTCTGTGCACCTGTCGATACAATTTTACCAGATCTAAAAATCAGACAAGCTGCTTTTGGTTTTAGCAGGCGGTAAACTAACCCTGGAAACCTATCAGGATCATATTCAGTTCCTGGGAGATCCGCCGCAAGCGCTTCCAAATTCAATTCTTGATCAATACCCGTCGAAGCGACTACATTTTCGATCTTTAGAGTCCCCTTCGCGTCCCCTTTTGGAAATTTTCCATTCCAATATGGTGGTTTTACTTCTTTTTTCACCATCGCACCCTATGTTTCACCTGTTTGCTTATAAACTGCACATAACTAATTTTCCTCAATTTTTAGCCCATTTATATTGTTTTAACGCCCAAATATGTAAAAAATCCAAAAATTACCCCCGCCCCTCACCGACAGAATAAAACCATCCCCACGTACTATGTCAAGACGTATTTCTATGCATAGTGAACTCTCCTGTCTATTTAGCAGTCTAGTTGAGGCCGATGATAAATCCCATTTTATAATGCTACCCTCTCAAGAACTCATCTCACTCGATATCGATACAGATGCCACTTATCGGGTCTTATTTTTACCAAAATTACCTGGAGAAAAGAGTCCCCCTGGCGAATCTCTTTCCCCATCCATCGTTTCCTCCACTTCCGACGCTCTCGTTGCAATAGGCGACATATACGAAGTATTGGTCGAAGATATAGGAAACAAAGGTGATGGTATAGCACGAATTGGACCTGGATATATCATATTTATTCCAAAAACAGATATAGGCCACAAAGTTAAAATCAAGATTAACTCAGTCACAAATCGTTGCGCCTTCGCTGAGGTCATCGAATACTTGGTATAGTCACCGCGACACGTTCCAATTGATTTATTTTCTCTCTAGCCAACTCCATATGTGAAGAAATTTATCCACGATCACATCGTTCTAGTTTCTGCTATATTGAGCATTGTATCTTTATCACTTATATTCGGGGCCGCTGGTGGATATATCCCGATCAAATATATCCCGAGATCTGATACCCTGATAAAAGCCATACCCCATATCAATGCATTCCTCAGCATCTTGGCGATTGCCACTATCTTAAAAGGTGTCTCTTACATTCGGAATAAAGAAGTAGAACGCCACAACAAAACAATGGTACTCGCATTTATCATCTTTGCCACATTTTTGATTTTATATTTATATAGAGTAGCCATCGTCGGACCTGTAGAATTTGGAGGCCCCGAAAATATTTATCTATTTATTTATCTACCCTTCCTAGCAATCCATATACTTCTAGCTGTCATTTGCGTACCCCTATTATTTTATGTTTTGACCATTGGATTAACATATTCTCCCGGAGAAATCCCGGGGACCTCCCATCGAAAAGTTGGAAAAGTTGCATACAAACTATGGATCATCGCATTTATAATGGGATCTATTGTCTATTTAATGGCCTACCACATCTACCCACACTAACCCTTCTATTACTAAAATCTAGTTTTCGTACTATCTATCGCCAGCCATAGATTGCCACGAGTACGATCTCATCTTTGCCGATTTACCAAACCCACAGCTAGAACAAACACTCTTCTTAATATGGTATGCAGCAACACCACACCTTCTACATTTTACATGAATGGTTTTATTCTTTTTCCCCTTGCTACTTGTTCCATCTGGCATGATATAGTCAAGACGATGCCTTCATAACGTATAAGCGTTTTTTTCTCCAACTTTGAAATCTGTCTTTTTCTGAATCTACCCGAAACCCTTTCCAATCCCCTCGTCTTTAATCATTTCCTCTAATTTTAGTTCTAGTTTCCTATCCATGTCGTGAAATTCTCTCGCTAACATATCTAGTGATTCTGGACGATTTCCTATCCCTCTATAATCTAGAGGACCATATGCAGGAGCTCCTATGGCAACCATCACATCTTCAAACAAATCTAACGAAGTTGTAGGTGCATCTACATGGACTCGCAAAGTTTCTTCTACACGTTGGGTAACTTTTTTTACTTCCATTTCTTCTACAATTGGCTTGTGAATTGCAAATCTACCATCTACTTCTCTTGGAAATTGATCACTAATCCCGCCATCAATTTTATTCACCAATCGCGTACCAACTCCTTGAATCTCAAACGGATTTTTCGCATATGTTTTGAGATGATAGAGCCCCGCCCCCGGATGGCACAAATACAAATCTTCCCCTATTCCCCCAGAACGAACCCCTGAAATAGCACGCCATTTTTGTGGGTCAGAATCTTTGGAAATAAGATCCTGTAAAACATCTTGCCAATTCCGGATACGCATATAAAACTATCATAGACTCCCCCGTGTATCAACGTATCGTTTACGCCTTTTACAGACGATATGTCCTCTTTTTAATTAACACGGAACCTTAACAGAGCTGCAATTCCTCCTAGGCCATTTAGTTCTCCTCCCGGTCCATATTCTTTTGATAATATCGTAATTTTTCCCCCTTTCTGTTCAACCATTTCTATTATTTCATCCGCATCTACTTTCCACAAATTTCTTCCCTCCCGTTCTTCCTGCAATTCTCCATCAACAATTACCAAATTTTCTATAGATCCATATTCTGCGGCAATTTGAACCTCTTCTGGACCATAAGCAACCAAACCTGAAACTTTTATTCTCTTTTTTATTTCATCCACGACTTGGGTTTCTTTTCCAATTCGAGTTTTAACAATAATGTCTTTGGCATTTCCTCCTGACAAAACTTCTTGCACTCCTCTTTCTCCGACAGAACTCGTTTCGATCAATATAATTTTTTGAGCTAGCTCACTGTCTCTCGATTTAATATATTCCAATGCATTTTCCTTGGTAAACCCTGGACCTGCAAGAACAATGATGTCTACCTCTATATGTGTCAATACTGTTAGAAGTTCTTCAAATATGTCCGTTCTATCTGATCCCTCCCCCTTCCCTGTAGATCCTGATAAATTCGCCCTATTACTAATTCCATATTGATTTATTGTTTGTACAAACGCAGCTCCCTCTTCAATTGTAGCAACTAAAATATCGGGCGAGTCACGTGCCGCAACTGCTTCTTCAATCCTTTGTATCTGATCAAATTTCCATTTTTTTTGAATTGACACTGTATCAAATATTTCCACGTTTAATGTATGATATGTCCCAAGCTGTTCTTCATAAGGACATTCCGTAAGTACTCCTGATATTCTCAATCGATTAGAAAATTTATGGAACTCTGATGTCTCATTTTCAATAACTACCCGCATATATTCCCTCTGGCCACTTGTCTCTCTAGAAATCTCTTCCTTCCTTCGGACTCTACGCGTCGTTTTTCCTATTACGATATCTCCTGGTTCTAACACAAATTGAAGGTGCCAAAGATCATCCAAACTTTCCGGAACGATTACAATCTTTTCCGAACCCTCTCCTATAATCTCTCGGGTTTGGATCCTCATATAACGGCTACGATGGCCAGATGCATAAGTTACTCACCATCTTTTACGGAACTATCACTTGTCTTATTTCAGTTCCATGCTCTAGCTGATGCATCGCTTCGTTTATTTCCTCTAGAGGTAGCGAACTGGTGATTAATTCCTCAAGTGATAATTTTCCTTCAACTACTAGATCCGCTAACATTGGAATTGCGATTGGTAGATTATATGATCCATTAAATGCCCCTATAATCCGCTTTTCATTCTTTACCATATCTCTGAGGTTTATGGACACCTCATTAATCGGGGTAGGTGGGGTTCCTACCAACACCGCTGTCCCCGATGTGGCTAACGATGCAACGGCCTGTTCGAATACCCTCGGATGCCCAACCATGTCGAAAGTATAATTCGCCCCCCCTCCTGTAATCTCCCTTATCCGCTCTACTGGGTCTTCTTCCATGGAATTAATAGTACTAGTCGCACCCAATTTTAACGCAATGTCGAACTTGCTAGGGTCTACGTCTACCACAATTATTTCTGTAGCACCCCTTAAAACTGCACCTTGAACTCCACTGAGGCCAACTCCACCTGCCCCAAATATAACCACAGAAGATCCTGGTTCTATATCTGCTGCATTTGCCACAGCACCCACTCCTGTAAAAATACCACAACCTAATAACGTGGCTTGCTCAAGTGGAATTTGTTCATTGATTTTTATCGCAACTTCTTGTGTCACATTGGTATATTCGGTAAACGACGAAACTCCATGATAGTGATAATACGGGTCTCCATTACTTCCTTTAAAACTAGTCTCTCCAGTCCTTAGTGTTCCCTTAGATTGTCTTCTA
>WTZT01000089.1 GCA_009889685.1 Candidatus Hikarchaeia archaeon HikBin4 | reverse complement strand
AAGCGTTGCAAGCTGCAAATGAAAGCGATCTATCTTCCGTTCCGGGTATTAGTAAAAACCTTGCATTAAAGATTAAAAACTCCCTCGCAGAACATCTAAATAAAGGTGATAATTGATGGCTTCTCTTCGCCCCTCTGAAATCAGAGATATGACCTCTGAAGAGAGACAATCTGAGCTCGATAAGTTATCTACAGAACTATTGAATGCACGCGCAGTACAATTCTCGGGAGGCTCGTCCGACAATCCGGGATTAGTCCGACAATTACGCCGAACAATAGCTAGAATCAAAACTATCCAAAAACAACAAGAAACCTCTGAGGAGGGATCTCCATGATTCAAATACTCCCTGAAAATTTATCCCGGCACGAATTGATAGGACTCGAAGCACAAATAGTTGCGGCATCAAATCCTTCTCTTATTGGTATTTCTGGCCATATCGTCGACGAAACGATGAAGACCTTCCAAATTGAGAACCATGGTCAAACCCAAATGGTTCCCAAATCTGGAACCACGTTTGAAGTCAAATTACCAGATGGAACATATGCAGTAGTCGAGGGAAAACATCTGATTTCTCGACCGTCGCGCAGAACACAAAAAGCAGGAGGATCAATATGGCACTAAAACCAAATGTAATAAAAGCTGATGATGATGGCTCCAAACAACACAATAATTCGTCTAGACCTCTGTCTATTCGAGGCAGTGTATCGGAAGGAATTGTAGCTTCTACATCTATGGACAAAACAGTAATCGTTGAACGTGAATATGTTGTCTTCATACCAAAATACGAGAGATATATGAAACGTCGATCGAGAGTACCTGCTCACGTTCCACAAGATCTTGAACTTGAAGTTGGAGATCACGTTAAAATAGCCGAAACACGACCAATTTCCAAAACCAAATCACATATTGTTGTGGAAGTAATCAAACGAGATTCGGACAAAGGAGAAGGCGCATGAAATCAATTACATCTAGCATTAGTCGGGGCATACCCAAAGGAGCAAAACTCATTTGTGCAGACAACACCGGGGCCCGGGAACTAAACTTAATTAGTGTCGCCGGCTATCACGGGACTATAAATAGACTCCCAACGGCTGGAATCGGTGATAAAATCACTGTATCCGTCCGTAAAGGATCTCCTGAAATGCGGCGTCAAATACTCCAAGCTGTTATCATCCGCCAAAAACAACCTTTCAGACGTCCTAGTGGACTTCGTGTCAAATTTGAGGACAATGCTGCAGTATTAATCGATGAGATGGGTGAACCTCGTGGAACCGAAATCAAAGGACCGATTGCCAGAGAAGTAGCCGAGCGTTTTGGAGGCATAGCCAGTACGGCAACAACCATAATCTAGAATCATGACAACAACACAACCTCGAAAACAAAGAAAACGACAATACAATGCACCATTGCATTTGCGACACAAGCAACTAAACGCAACTTTGTCCACTGAATTACGCGAAAAACACGGTCGAAGAAGTACTCGTGTGAATACTGGTGACACAGTTGAAATCATGCGTGGAGATCTAGCTGGAAAAACGGGAACAATAGCACGAGTGGATCTCAAATCCAAGATAGTTTTCGCCGATGGAATCGCCGCTGAAAAAGGTGATGGTGAAGAATATTTACTCCCTCTAGTTGCTTCCAACCTACGTATCACAAAACTAAATCTTTCTGACCCTTTGCGAAAGTCGAAACTGGAGGAAACACCATGACCCGACATCAAAAACGACTCTCAGCCCCTGCGTCGTGGCCAATCGAGAGGAAAACCTCCGTTTATACAGTCAAAGCCGGAGCGGGGCCTCATGGGAGCAAAGGAGTTCCTCTACTTGTAATAATTCGAGATGTACTTCAATATGTTACTTCTGCAAAAGAAGCAGATTATGCTCTACGAAGCCGTTCAATCCTAATCAATGGCAAAGTTATCACTGACCCCCGACGCTCTGTTGGTATGTTTGATATACTAGCGTTCCTAGATCGAAATGAGTACTACCGCATTTTCCCCGATTCTGGGGGGCGTCTAAATCTTACTCCTATTAGTTCTGAAGCAGCTACCTCCAAACTCAGTAAAATAACTGGAAAAGTGCAACTCTCTCCTACATCAATACAACTATCTTTGCATAATGGTACTACTCTTACGGTACCAAACCTCACCGAGTATTATATTGGGGATTCTCTCATCACTGAGAATGAAACCGGGAATATAGTTGCCCACTTTTCATACAAAGAAGGGGCATTAGTCACTGTAATTGGTGGATCTCACTCCGGAGAAATAGGTGTTTTGGAAACTATCAGTGTTCGATCTGGAAGCTCCTCAAATGTAGTCCAAATAAAAACGGACTCTAGCACCTTTGACACTGTAGAAAAATACGTAGTTGTCATCGATGAAAAATTCGTGGGACGTGGAAATTAATATGTCTGTACAAAGCACCAACACTATGCGCCACCCTCGAATCGAGAAAGTAGTTGTACATATGGGTGTGGGTGAGGCTGGGAAGAAACTCCAGAACGCAGAGGAAATACTCCGTGCAATCACTGGGCAAGACGGGGTTCAAACTATATCTAAATCTACTATAGCAGAATTTGGCATCCGAAAAGGCGATCCTATTGGGGCAAAAGTCACTCTTCGAAGCGAATCAGCAGTTGGGTTTCTCAAACTAGCATTACCTCACGCAAAGATCTCTCCAAGTTCTTTTGATAATGAAGGAAATTTGAGTTTTGGACTTTCCGAACACATAGTCTTCCCCGATCAAGATTATAACCCATCTATCGGACTATATGGGCTTGATGTAACTGTGGTGCTCAATCGCGCTGGGTCGCGAATAAAACGCCGAAGACGTAGCTCTAAATCTATCCCGATATCTCACCGCCTAACCACCGAAGAATCGGTAAACTACATTGAATCAACTTTTAATGTGGAGGTCCAATCTGATGAATAACGAACAAAAAGAAGAAACAGAACAAACTCAGGAAGCTACAATGGCAACTGGTCAAAATCACTCTTGCAGACGCTGCGGCCGTAACCAAGGCCTCGTTAGTAAGTATAATATTTGGCTTTGCCGTCAATGTTTCCGCGAATTAGCAAGAACTGTGGGGTTTAAAAAATACTCATGACTGGAAATGATCCTTTATCTGATGCCCTCTCTGGGCTAAACAACGCCGAAAATGCTGGACATCTACAATACACAGCAAAACCCGCATCGAATCTTATTGGCAATGTTTTTGGAGTATTCCATGACTATGGATACATCGGCCAATTTGAACATATCATAGATGGAAAAGCTGGATATTTTGATGTTGAATTAAAAGGGGCCATCAACAAATGTGCCCCAATCAAACCACGTTATTCCGTTGCCCTCTCTAACTTTGAGAAGTGGGAGAAAAGATATCTCCCTGCACAAAATTATGGTGCACTAGTTTTAACGACTAGTCAGGGTGTAATGAGTCATTACGACGCCAGAAAAGCTGGAATTGGAGGCCAGCTCTTAGCATATATTTATTGAATAATCATGGAAAAAATAGAACTCACAATTCCCGAAAATATCACGATTCAACTCGATCGACTAGACCTATCAGTTGAAGGACCAAATGGAAATGTCTCAAAACGTTTCCGATATCCTGGTCTCAGTCTGCACTCAACTGAGGATGCTATAACCATAGAATGTTCTTCTGAAACTAGGAAAACAAGCGCTATGATGGGGACCTTTAGAAGTCATATTTTGAATATGTTCCATGGGGTGACTGTTGGATGGACATACGAACTTGATATTCTCTATGCTCACTTCCCAATGCAAGTTAGGGCGGAACAGAATTCTGTAATAATCGAAAACTTCCTCGGTGAGCGTCACCCTCGGAAAACCAAAATCCACGGTGAAACAACCGTTTCTATTGATGGAGAAAAAGTTCTTGTAACTGGTCCCGACATCGAAGCAGTTGGACAAACTGCCGGATCTATCGAACAGTTAACTATCATCAAAAATAAAGATCCCCGGGTATTCCAAGATGGTATCTATATCACTAAAAAACCAGTTAGAGGTGTAGCATAAATGTCTGATAATCTTAAACTAACAGATCTTCCAGGCATTGGTCTCTCAAAAGCCCAAGCACTCGAAGAAGCAGGATTTGGTACTAT
>WTZT01000088.1 GCA_009889685.1 Candidatus Hikarchaeia archaeon HikBin4 | reverse complement strand
TGAGCAATACATTCTTCTGCCAATCGTGCAATGTTTTCTCCAATTAAAACAGCCACAACTTTCTCTTTAGTTTTGTAATCTCCATTATATTGATTCATCAATTCTCGTGCTTTTCCTAACATCTCCTTAGACACATCAATTAGCTCTCCCCGTTGCGTTTCACAATACACCCACATGTCTTCGTATTTTCCTTCTTTTAAAGACCGAACATGTTTTTTATCAGAAGTTGGATGGCTTAGATGTGGATATTTTTCTTCCGGTGGGACATATTCTATCGGCTCATCTATTGTAATCCCTTCTATTGATTCTACCTTATTTTGGATTTGTTTTTTAACTGAGGTTCTATTCTCACCTAACCCTTCTTGAGCAAGTAACGCTCTCAATTCATCTGCATCTTCAATCCCCCGTATTGCATTTGCTATTCCTGCAATTGATAACTCCTGAAGATCTAGTTTTTCCTCTTTAGATGTCTCCGAGAATTTTTTTATTCTACTCTCAATCAAAACCACCGCATTTACTCTATTTTCTCCGGCCTTTTCCAAATCCAGAATCGTTTTTAATGTCGCTACATTTTCTATTTTTCTAATCGCAGCACCCATTTCTGGAATACTGTGCACATTCGGATCAAATTCCCCCAATTTCGCTCTTTTTTCTCCACCGATCAATTCAATTCGTCCCCGAATTACTTTTATCGCCCCCTTGCGATTTTTGCTTTTTTCCTCTGCCACTAAAATCTCTTTTAATCTTTCTACATTCTCCACATCTGAAATCTCTTCTACCAATTTACCAACTGTGAATTTCGCTGGATCAATTGCCATTTCAGTCTTCTCCTGCAAATGGGGCCATTACCCCTAGTACCTCTTCCATTTCTTTTTTACTTTTAAAATTGATAATTGTAGCTTCCCTTTCTGCAGGTGCTTTTGGAATTGGATCTACTTTCCCTACAATTGTTGGGGATCCATCTAGTCCAATATAATCTGGATCCAAATTTAGTTCCTTATGATCCCACATGGTCAATGTTTCTTCGTAAGATATGGCCCTCTCTTGTGTCTCTTCAGTTAATTTCTGCAATCTGAGTCTGTGAGATGCTTTTGGATATTCGGCTTCAAATTCTGGATCTGGTATGATAAAACAAGGTAATTCGACTTCTACAGTTTCTACTTCTTTAATGTCTCCTTGAACTAGTCGTTTCGCCGTTATTTTCCCCCCATCCGAATCAACATCTATGCTAACCACATGTGTTATTATTGGCCATTGAAGTGCCCAACTAGTCTGGGGACCCGTATGTCCTGTCTCCCCATCTGCAGTTTTAAATCCTGCAAAAATTATGTTCGGTTTTGGATCGAGCTTTTCGATCGCTGTGCAAATAGTTATTGAAGTGGCCCATGTATCTGCGGCCGCCATTTCTCGATCTGATAGCAAGTATAGATCATCAGCGTAAATATTCATGGCCTCTTGTAATATTTCTTTATATCCTGGAGGTCCCATGCTCATCACTGTAATTTTCCCACCACTGCGAACTTTTGTTTGCAAAGCAGCCTTCAGCGCAAAACGATCATTAGGATTCATGACAGTCGGAGTTTTTCCTCTTTCCAAATGCCCATGTTCATCAAACGAAACTTTTCCTTCTCGGAAGTCTGGCACGCCCTTTGTTAATACAACAATATCGATGTTAGAACTGTTGTTATCCATCATTCTTGTATCTGCTTCCATAGGGTGTAAATGTAACTAATTCTTCCCGCCTCAATAGCATATAATGCCTTCGATTTTGCTTCAGAAAATTCAGATGTACTTGGTTTGCAGTTTATATCCTTCCAGCTCTACCCGGGTCTACGTCAATAGCGTCCACAGGACATACATCTACACATAACATACAATCAATACATTGTGCCTCGTTTATTGGATTAGCTTTAATCTCACTTTCTGGGTGTCCTGGTGCATCTACCCACTCAAAAACATCAACGGGACAGTCCTCCAAACAAGCACCATCTGCTATACATATATCGAAATCCACAGCCACATGCGTTCCATGAATTCCCAGTTGATCTGGTTTATCAACTGAGCCCCAGATCTTAACCCCGTTTTCTTCTCCTGATACTTCTCTATTCTGGTCAAAATTAGGATCAATTGGCATCTTCTGCACACAGTGAGATTCCCCGAACAAATAAATCACCCGCATTGGGATCTAAAAATCTATTTCTTTCTATTCGCAGTTCTACTCGGTCTAGTGTGTTCCGACCCTTTACCTCTTTTTTGCAATCCTCTTCCTCGCTTCCCCGCACTAGTAAGACCCCGATGGGCTCTTCCTCTATGCTTATCAGCGCAGATCCAATTTAGATCTTTATCATTTTGAATCGCCGCATGATTCGGGTCTACAAGAATAACTTCAAACCATTTTCTAGACCCATCCACACCCACCATGTATGAGTTCAAAACACGCAAATTAGGATATTTTCTATCCGCACGCTCTTCGGCTATTCTCTGCCTACTTTTCGCCCGTGTTAATCGGTGAACACCTTGCCTTTTCGATCTACGACCCGCTTTGTGTCTCTGTATACGTGCTGAGGATTTTCTAACACTAACTCTCACCACCAAAATCCCCTGCTTCGCCTTGTAACCCAAAGATCTCGCCCTGTCAAGACGGGTCGGTCTATTCAACCGAACAATAGATCCTTGTTTTCTCCATTCTTGTAATCGTTCCCATTGAAGTTCTTTCAGTTTGCCTTCTTTAGGATCTTTCCACGTTTCTCTAATATATGTGTAAAAGCTTCTTGACATTTGCTAACCTCGCGGATTCTTAACGGTTCAGCCGTGAAAGCCACATCCCGCATCAACCTGAGTTATACAGGCGCCCCGCCGGTTCCGCATCCCGACGAATCTGTACTCCTCATGCAGCTGTCGACCCTTTTAAGCACTTCGAAACAAACATCATTGACCTCATAGACTTTCTAACATGTCTTTTATTTCTCTAATTCTATTTCCAGTGTCTTTTTTATGTGCTATCATCGACTCTTCCAATTGCAGAAGTTTCCTCCGAACATCTTCCGTTTTTACATGATGGGATTTTCCTGTCTCTGACTCCTCACTTGCTATGATCATCTGATCATTTTTTGAAATTTTAGATATTGTATCTATCGACCCATCCATAAAAACAGATGGGGAAATTCTCTCTATAGATCCATCCGAAAAAATGGACGGAATCATTTTTTCATATTCTTGATAGTCTTTGAAACCTCGATATAATGCAAGCCCATTTCGTGCTTGAACACAGACAAGCCTGGCACGCTCCTTATCCGTTTTAATTCTATGCATTCTTCCTTTATATTCAATAAGAATTTCTGCAGAAACTCCTCCTTTCTCAATGTCGATTCTAGCTATATCTTCGTACTGATAACTCTCATAATCCCTACTCCAAAGGGCCACTCCAATATGTTTCAAAAATTGTTTATCTGTAAGCACAATTGTCAGCTGACCATACCGATATACCTGCCTGATTAGCTCTCCTGGTTCTACTACTCTTGTTGCTTTGATCACTCCTCGAACTAGTGGGTCTATAATTCTGTCATAATACTTTGCATAAACCGAGAATTCTCGCGTTCCTTCCAATCCATAATTGAGTACGATTCTCGCCTTTTTCCTATCCGAAAAAACAGAAATCTGATCTACACCAAGACTATACTCTTCAAATATTTCGTTGTTAATTATCCCTTCCTCTCGATGTATAAATACACGTTCGGTCGTAGTAATCATATGCGTACCACTAGCTATCAACACTTGGGAAACAATTTTTTCCCCCTCCTTAATTGAATCTGATAGCAAACTCGGAATGTCCATGCTAAGAGATCGCCATCTTTGCACATAACTCTTATCCACCTATAAAGTAAATACCCATGACCGTCTTCCAATCTATTCGAAGCCATTATTTGTACTTAGCAACCATCTATGAAATGTGCCCCGATGGCTTAGAGGTTATAGCGCCACACTCATAGGGACAAAGAGAATGCAAATTTTCATTCTCGTGGTCTGGGACATGTGGAGGTCGCTGGTTCGACTCCGGCTCGGGGCATATCTTAAAACCCAATTATCTTTTTCACACAAGTGGGACCAAATGGTCCCCACTCTCTACCATTACTTACGATAAA
>WTZT01000087.1 GCA_009889685.1 Candidatus Hikarchaeia archaeon HikBin4 | reverse complement strand
AGAGACAGGCGGGCGGGACTAATACTTTTTAGTTCGGTTTTGTTTTCAAGATCGTTTTGGAAACGGGCGATGGCAGTTTGTGATTCTGCCCATGAATAGCGATGGGTTAGTCCAGGCTCGTTTACTAAAGAAACTAGGATGCGGGCGAGGGGATAGGATAAAAGTTCTACTGTTGCATTTCTGTGTTCGGGGCCTATGGAGCCTTCTTCTATGGCGCACAAAATACGGTCTAGAGCGCGATTGACTATTGTCTGGTTGGTTTGTATAGTGGAGATTAAATCAAATCCAGAATCTGCTACGCTCTCTTTTGCAGAGGATAGAAACGGATATTTTGCATGTAGAATTTCCATTCACTAGGCTCTCGAACTGCGTCCAGGATAAACTTGTCCGGTGATGTTTATGTGTTCCTATGATTTTTTACATTCTCTACGTATCGATGTGTCTAAACCCTAGGTCAAGGTATAATAGCATACTTATGCTTTTTGCATATCCTTGTCCAGGATGTCGAACTAGGAGTAGTATGCACGCTCCAGAATGTAAATTTGAATTGTACCCTAGGGACGAGATTGAAAAGGCATATATCGACATTATTTCTTTGATTTTGGTGGATCCGAGTACGCAGAAAGAAATGGTAAGTAAAATCCAAATAGAGTGGAAAAATCTCCATTCTTCAATAATGTTCACTTTGACAAGAGAGCAACGTGTCGAGCAGGGAGAGCTGGGCAAGATCAGATTGCTAACTCCTGCAGAGAGGGCAGAGAGAATATCAGAACCAGTATCTGAACCTATGAGAACAATATATGAAAAAGGGAGTTACCCAGGGTGTCATGATAATGCTCTTTTTTCTATGTTAGCGTGGCATAAAATGGTTGGATTTTCTTGGGAAGAAACACAAGAAAAAGTCACTCAATGGCTTGTTCGAAGTGGCAGTTGGGATAGAGGAGGGTTTGGTGAACCTACCCCAAGAGAGGTGATAGATAATAAAAGACACGTGTACGAGGGAGGATATGGATGGATGGAAAAGGCACAAGCTGCGAAGAGGGTAATTGAGAGAATGGGATGAAACTACTAGAAAAGAGTAGAGGCGCCCCTAACTCAAAGAGGGCACTATCAATAATCTTTTTTGTCATATTGTTAGATCTAATTGGTTTTGGAATAATCATACCAATCTTGCCGTTTTATGTTAGAAGTTTTGGTGTTAGTGATATTGCAATTGGGTTATTGGCGGCATCATATTCGTTGATGCAATTTATATCGGCACCATTTCTCGGTAGATTATCAGATGCATGGGGCAGGCGTCCTATTTTGACGATCTCATTGTTGGGGAGTTCCATAGCATGGATTTTTTTTGGGATTGCAGAAGAGATTGGATCTTATAGTATAACATGGGGTTTGACGATACTATTTTTGGCCCGTATGTTTGCCGGAGCTATGGGGGGAAATATTTCTACAGCCAATGCATATATCGCAGATGTTACTACAGAAAAAGAAAGGGCCAAGTATTTGGGTTATATTGGAGCAGCGTTCTCTGTTGGTTTTATAATAGGTCCAGCTATAGGTGGATTTTTGGCTACGGAATATGTGATTGAAATTGTTGATTCCATACTTCCTGCGATAATTCCGATAACCCCTTATTCACTACCTAGTTTTGGTGCTGGTTTGTTGAGTTTATTGGGTATGATTCTATGTATTTTGTATCTTCCAGAGTCGAAACGACCCGGGACCATGGAAAAGCAGAAGAATACTTTCGAAGATATCTTAGGACCCCTAAGAAATTATTCAATTAGAGGCGTAGTTATAGTTTCGCTAGGTGGTGCGATTGCTTTTTCAGGAATTACAGTTATGTTCATACCTTTTATTGCTGATGTGTATGGATATGGTGCTGTTGCGGCAGGGATGGTTCTTACATATATTGGAGTGATAAGTGCAGTTTCACATGGGGTGATAAGTCCAAAGCTCATCGAGAAATATTCCCCGATAAAAGTCGCTATTTTTTCGTCAGTGGGATTGATGCTTTCGATGGTTATGTTACCTTTTTGTTCGATGATACCAAATGTAAATTTCATAGATCAGGGACTAATTAGTCTTTTAGGAGTGTTAGGATTACTTGCTGTTTCAAATGCTTGTTTCCATGTAGCGTTGTCGACATTAATTTCGTTTGCTGCTAGCGAAGATGCACAAGGTGTTACGTTTGGGATTTTTCAAAGTTCAGGGAGTCTTGGAAGGACGATGGGACCTCCACTTATGGCGGTATTATACACCGTGGCGATTTGGTCTCCGTTTATAGTAGGGGCGATTGTATTCATTCCATTGGTAGTAGTCCTTGCTAAGTTGCCATATAACAAGGGGATAAAATCCAATGCTTGAGAACAAATTGCGGATAGATCTAGTCGCTTTGGATTCTAGGGGCAAGTAAATAGGTTACTTGGCCATTTCCATCTGCGATTTGGAAATTAATTTTGATAGGATACTCTTCCCCGATCGATAATGTTACAGGAGTAGACTTTGGGATTGCCTTGTTCATATCCTTGAAATAATCTAGGGAAAATAGAGAATGTGCTAATGCAGGTTGTAGGCTAATTACTTCGTCTTGTTTTAATTCTAATTGGACATCATCCGTGTCACCTTTTGCACGTATATAGAAGGTTTTGGAATCGGGGTCCACACCTAGAGCTATGTGATCAGAAACCATATCTGCGGCTTTGATTCCTTGATCTAAGCTCCTGCCTTCTATCACAACTTTTGCAGGTAGATCTAAATCGGGGATATCGGGTTCTTTTCGGATGGAAGCTGGATCGATTAAAGATAATGTGTATCGCAACCCACCAGCCCTAATGGTCAATTTTTGAGCTTCTTCATCGAAGTCTAGATCGATATTTTCATCGGATTGGGCTATATTCGTTATATCAGATAATCGAGATAAATTTATTCCCAATACCACTCCATCGGACTCATATGATACAAATGCCGAGGGAGAAAGTTCAAGATCGACCATACCTACGTTTGCGGGATCTACAGCTCTGATTCGAAAACAGTCACTATCAAGACGTAGTTTGCATTCATCCACCAGTACTTTTGCAGATCCGATTGCCTCTTGTAGAATTTTTGCGTCGATAGTAGCGCTGAACATTATTGAACTCGGTACGAATAGGCGGGATAAAAAGACATCTGTTCCGATGAGAGGTAACTTTAGATGGTTTTTATAGGCCATTGTGCAATGCTTGGGAACGAAGATGGTATCAACATGAGTTGTATAGTTAACGTATAATGCCTCGAAAAGATTTCTACTACAACAAAGCAAAAGTTGAAGGGTATCGATCGAGGGCGTCGTATAAACTTAAACAGATAAATGAATTTCATAGTGTTATCAAAAGAAATGATTCTGTTGTGGACATAGGTGCTGCCCCAGGTGGATGGTTACAAGTTGCTATAGAACTATCAAAAACTGGAATAGTGATTGGAGTAGATATGCAAAAAATAGAACCATTAGAAGGTGCCATCACAATAAGGGGAGACATCACAAAAGGAACGACAAAAGAAAAAATTAAATCAATTCTTGAAGATAAAGAGAAAAGAAAAGGTAAGAAAAAATTGAGAAATGGCGGTTCGATAGATATTGTGCTATCCGACTTGGCACCGAATATAACAGGAGAATATTCACTGGATCAAGCTAGATCAATTTATTTGGGTCGGGAGGCCCTTGAGTGTGCTTTGGAGATCCTTTGCCACGGGGGAAATTTCGTTGTGAAGGCGTTTTATGGGACAGATATTGATGAATTCTTACAAGATCTTAATCAAGAATTTGAGACTGTTAAAGTTTTTAATCCACGTGCGTCTCGAAAAGAATCTGCAGAGGTGTATATAATTTGCAAAGGGAGATTGACTGCTCCAATTAAAGTTGGGGAAAAAGTGGTGGTTGAAATAGTAGGAGAAGGGAAAAGAGGAGATGGTGTCGCAAATATACAAGGGTATACTGTTTTTGTTCCCGGTTCTAAAATAGGAGAATCGTGGAATATAAAAATCGATGAAGTGAGACTAGAATTCGGATTTGCGAGTTGTGTGAGTGAAGTGAAGAAAAAGATTAACTAGGTATCAAATTTTCTTTTTTTACATAGTAGAAGAAGCCATAGATCAAAGGGGTATCTACGAGGGCTATTAAAAATTTAATGAAATATTGCCCCACCATCAGTTGTAAGAGAATGGAG
>WTZT01000086.1 GCA_009889685.1 Candidatus Hikarchaeia archaeon HikBin4 | reverse complement strand
TGGAATGCGCGATTCTATACTCAGGCTTCCCTACCACGATAGTATTAGTGTTTGCACAGCCCCAAGTAGCACTACTACTACTGTGGAATTTGATCCAAATTTAAAATCTGATCAATATTCTATCGATGGAAAAAATCTCCAAGGTCGATCTTCCGAACGTGTAAAAGCAGTTGTAGATCGAGTACGAGAATTGGGAAATATCTCTCACCATGTGAAACTCGAAAGTACAAATTCGTTCCCTTCTAATATAGGACTTGGATCTTCTTCATCAGGCTTCGCAGCTGCTGCTTTGGCATTATCAACAGCGGCAAATCTCGACCTTTCTTTGGAAGAAATTTCTACTATCGCTAGACGTGGATCTAGTTCCGCAGCCCGGTCCGTGACTGGGGGATTTTCCATCCTACGTTCGAGTGAAAACGATCTTGAATGTAAATCATATAGTATAGACGATGGTTTCAACGATGATCTCCGAATCATTGTCGCAATTGTCCCTGCGTATAAAGAAACAGAATCTGCTCATGTAGAAGCTACTAAAAGCCACATGTTCCAAGCAAGAGTAAAACACGCAGAATCTCAAATATTCAAAGCACTTGATGCAATAGAGATCGGAGATTTTGATGGTATATTTTCACTTGCAGAACTGGATTCTATTTCCTTAGCTGCAACCACCATGACCGGCCCAAAAGGATGGATTTACTGGAAGCCAGAAACACTGTCTATTTTTGAAAATATTCGCATTTTGAGAGAAGGTGGCGCAGACGCATACTTTTCAACTGATACCGGTGCAACAGTTTATATTAATACGAGGGAAAAATATGTTTCCCAAATTTCGGATTCTATATCTGATCTCGAAATCGAGACGCAAACGTGGCACGTGGGGGGTCCTGCAACCATCTTAGATCATAAAGAAGATTTATTTTAATTCTCAAAAATATAATCTGTTTCTTCATATCCCTCCCCATCTCCTAAACCCCGATATCTCCCACCATTTCTCCCGTCACCATTTGCAAGTTTAATCATGGGTTCTATAATCACATCTGGATCATGATTCATATTCTTTAAAGGGTCTTCTACAAAAGCTGCTTCGCTGGTCCTGACCCCTCCCGGCGGCGGTGTAAATACCAATGAATCCACAGGTGTATCCTTCAGTTCCAACGACAAAGTCCAATGAAAACCCTCCGCTCCAAACTTAGAAGAAACATATGGACTTCTTTTGATTCTCCCTTTTTTACCATGCCCCGATGTGATATGGATTATTCTCCCTTTTTTTCTATTTAACATGCCCGGAAGCACAGCTCTAGTGCACAAGAAACAACCACGCAAATTGGTGTTCATCACTTCATCCCATAACTCAAGAGGAACCTCTGCAACCGAGTATTCCTCGCCCACTAGTGTTAGTTGTTTTACACCCGCATTATTAACTAGAACGTCTGCCCCTCCAAACTCCTCTGAGATTCCAATCAATCGTTCCACATCATTTTCATTTCCTACATCGGCAATAACAGGAATGGCCTCTCCCTTTCCTTTGATCTTCTCCCTCAATTTTTCTAGTCCTTTCCCATCTATATCTCCACAAATAACCGTTGCTCCCTCTTTAACAAAACCAGTCGTCATGGCTTCTCCCAATCCCGCAGCAGCACCTGTCACAATAATTACTTTATCCATAAGTCTCATACAATTCTCTCTGTAAGGAACTCACGTAACATTTGCGACAAGAGGATGCTTTTATGTTTTGAGATATGTTATCTGCCATGACACAATCAATTGGGTTTGTTGGTTTAGGAATAATGGGCCTCCCCATGGCAAAAAATCTATTAAATGCAGGGTATTCTGTAATCGGTTATAATCGATCTAAACCTAGATTAAAAGAATTAGTTAAATCTGGTGGAACTTCTGCAAAAACGGCAAAAGAAGTCGCAGAAAACGCACAAATAGTTATCACTTGTTTGCCCAATTCTCAATCAGTTTCCAACATAATTTTCCAAAACGAAGGTCTAGCCGACGGATTTCAAAATGGAAGTATACTCATAGATTGTTCCACAATATCTCCTAAAGTCACCGTGGAGATTGCAGAAACACTCAACAATTCGGGTGTCTCTTTACTTGATGCCCCTATCTCTGGCGGGGAGGAAGGTGCAATCAATGGTTCTCTTTCTATCATGGTAGGGGGGGATCTAAACCTTCTAAATCAACACATGGACATCTTCCAATCAATGGGGGCCACAATAACCCATTGCGGAAAGAATGGCGCAGGCCAAATAACCAAAGCTTGCAATCAAATAATCGTTGCATCTCAAATGGTTGGGGTCAGTGAGGCGCTACTTCTAGCAAAGAAGTCAGGGACAGATTTGAATTCTGTCATTTCTGCAATTTCACAGGGTGCAGCTAGTTGTTGGACACTTACAAACCGTGCTCCAGATATGATAAAAGGAGATTTTACCCCTGGGTTTTTCGCAGAATATCAATATAAAGATCTTTGCATCGCAGTAGATTCTGGCAGAGAATTTGGATCTCCAATGCCTCAGACAATGGTGGCACACGAACTATACAAATCTATGGTCGAAAATGGCATGGGAAAAGATGGAAATTCTGGAGTTTTACAAATATTAGAATTACTCGCTGGAACCACCACTAGAACAGATTAGATCTCCTTTATGTTCTTGCTTAACTCCTCACGCAAGAAGTCTCCGAAGAACATAGTTCAAAATACCACCATGTTCGATATATTTCACCGCTGCGGGAGTATTCACTTGGGCTACAACTGAGAATTCTATTTTATTCCCATTTGCATCCTCTGCAATGACTTTTAATTTTTGGCCAACCTCTATTCCAGATTCCAATCCTATTATACTATATTTCTCCGTCCCATCAAGATCCAATGACATCCGCGATTCTCCTTCTTCAAATTGAAGTGGAAGTATCCCCATTCCGACCAAATTATCTCTAAATATTCTTTCATAACTTTCTGCAATTGTCGCACGTATGCCCAATAGATCTGATCCTTTTGCCGCCCAATCCCGACTAGAACCTGCTCCAAATTCTTTTCCTGCAAGGACAATAAGTGGAACTTCTTCTTCTTGATAGTGCATACTCGCATCATACACACTTGAAATTTCTTGGGAAATGAAATCCAACGTGTAACCTCCCTCCGTTCCTGGGACCAATTCATTCTTGATTCTAACATTGGCAAAGGTGCCTCTCATCATCACCTCATGATTCCCTCTGCGCGATCCATACGTGTTAAATTCATATGGTGATAACCCCTGTTCCGAGAGCCAAATACCAGCAGGAACACTAGGTCCAAATGGGCCTGCGGGACTAATGTGATCAGTTGTAATAGTATCTCCTAAAACTAATAAACAACGTGCATTCTTTATGTCTTTAGTCCCTGGTGGTTCTGAAGAAAATTCTTGGAAGAATGGAGGTTCTCGGATATATGTAGATTCCGAATCCCACTCGTAATTCATTCCCTCTGGTGCAGAGAGACCTTCCCATTTTTCATCTCCTAAGAATACCTCTGAATATTTCTCTTGGAACATGGAAGGATTCAAATTCTCTCTCACAGTTTTGTTTATTTCTTCATTACTAGGCCAAATGTCAGCCAAATAAACTGGGTTCCCTTCCCTATCTTTCCCAAGTGGATCTGTCTCTAAATTGATATCCATTCTACCTGCAAGACCATACGCCACAACAAGTGGGGGACTAGCAAGATAATTTGCTCTAATTTTCGGATGAATTCGTGCTTCAAAATTTCTATTACCACTCAAAACACTTGTTGCCCACAAACTATTCGCATCAATGGCCTCTTCTACACCTTCAAGTAGTGGACCTGCATTTCCAATACATGTTGTACATCCATATCCTACCACATGATAACCTAGCTTTTCGAGCGGTACGAGCAAACCAGATTCTTTCAGATATTCTGTAACAACTTTACTCCCTGGTGCTAGACTAGTTTTAACATGAGGTGGCATTTTAAGACCTAATTCTACAGCCTTTTCAGCCAAAAGTCCGGCCGCTACCATCACCGTTGGATTCGATGTATTTGTACAACTAGTAATCGCACTTACCACCACGCTACCATGCCCGATCGAGGAAGTCCGTCCTCCTTCTAACTCAACTACAATTCCTTTTAATGTATCTTTTTCCCCAACTTCAGATTCAAGTAAATCTTCGAAGTGATTCTTCATCTCGTTCAGTAAAACTCTATCTTGTGGACGTTTT
>WTZT01000085.1 GCA_009889685.1 Candidatus Hikarchaeia archaeon HikBin4 | reverse complement strand
ATTCCTCTAAAAATACTCAATGTTGTTGCACAAGACCCCCCCGAAGAAAGATCTAGTCAAAAATGATCTCTTCAGTCGTAATCTCTCTTAAAACGATGCAATAATAATTATATTGTAATCTGTTCTACTTCTTCTTTAGGATCAAGAAAGGCACAAATCCCCCTTGCTAATGAAAACACCGCATTTTTATGATCAGTTTTAGATTGATGTATCGATGTAGGTCGAATTTTTTGCTCTTCGTATTCATGCACGTCAAACGAAACGTCGTAGTTTTCCTTGCAATATATGGGCACTTCTGCAAGAAGACCATGTAGATGTATAAGTTCCTGTTTTTTCATACCTTTTCACAGCCTTTTATGTTTTGAGAGCATATAAGCTAATTCTGACCCCAGTTAGCATGGGTCTCATCACATGAAAGGCTTCATATCGATAGACTGATTCTAACCAGACATGTCTAACTATGAGGATCTATTGACCCAGGCATTTGAGACGATGCCCGAAGTTACTTCTACTCACTCTAGGTGGAGTTTACCCGAACCCAAAGTCCGGCCAGAGGGAAATGTCACTGTATATGAAAATTTCAAGAACACAGTCGAGATTTTAAACCGAGAAGCAGATCTAGTCCTTAAATTCCTCCAAAATGAATTTGGTACCAGTGCCAATATCGATGATACTGGCCGGGCAAGACTGACTGGATCCTTTTCAACCGATAGAGTTTTTTCAGTCATTAAATCATTCTCCCAGGCCTATGTCATTTGCCCCGAGTGTGGCCTCCCTGATACAAAACTCCAAGAAAAAAATAATTCCTTAATGCTCCATTGCGAAGGTTGCGGAATTCTATCTAAAATAGAGTAATTTTTTAATTTTAAAATAAATTTAAGCTGCTGTCCCCGCCTCGGCGGATTCTAGTAGTTCTTTGTATCTATTCCTGATCGTGACTTCACTAACATCTGTCACTTCACTCACTTGCGACTGAGTGACTTTCTCATTTGTTAGCAAAGCTGCCGCATAAATGGCAGCAGCAGCAAGTCCAACTGGACTCTTCCCACTATGCAATCCATCTTTTTTCGCAGCTTGGAGCAATTCCCTCGCCCTTCTCTCTGCTTCTTCGGAAAGATTTAGTTCAGATGTAAACCTTGGGAGGTAGCTAACTGGATCTGCAGGCATAACTTCCAACCCAAGTTGACGTACAATATACCGGTAAGTTCGCGTAAGTTCCATTTTATCAACTCGACTAACATCTGAAATTTCATCTAAACTTCTAGGAGTTCCGGTCTGTCTCGCAGATGCGTATAAAGCTGCAGTAGCTACTCCTTCAATGGATCTACCTGGGAGCAAATCATCGTTC
The DNA here is from genome assembly GCA_009889685.1 of Candidatus Hikarchaeia archaeon HikBin4. Lineage (GTDB taxonomy): Archaea > Halobacteriota > Halobacteria > Halobacteriales > Hikarchaeaceae > Hikarchaeum. Next base: position 2,902 of record WTZT01000085.1, on the reverse strand, counting down.
AGTGCTCTCCGATATATCACGGATGCCATCTCTCTTACATTTTCTGGAAGTCCCAACGCGGAAGCCATTCGATCAATCTCTCCCAAAGCTTGTTTTAGATTCCTTTCTTTTGAATTCCGCGTTCTGAATCTCTCATTCCATCTTCGCAATCGTTGCATTTTCTCTCTTTGACGTGGCGAAAGAGATTTTCCATATGCATCTTTGTCTTGCCATCCAATGTTAGTTGAAAGGCCCTTATCATGCATCATGGTCGTTGTCGGCGCTCCTACTCTTGATTTTCTGTCTCGTTCCTGAGGATTGAATGCGCGCCATTCTGGACCTGGATCAATTCTATCTTCTTCTATAACTAGCCCACAATCTTCACATATGATTTCTGCTCTTTCTTCATCATTTATTAACCTACCTCCACATTCGCCACATATGCCATCTTCCACTTCATTTTCAGTCTCTTTTTCTTCTTTTTCGAATTCTCGAATACGTGTGTCAGTCATGTTATTTATCAAGGAAAAATATAGAACCAAACTCTGTCACTTGCCAGTCCTTATTTTTTGCTTTCCTAACCAGTCATTAATAAGTATAGCTTTTAAATCTTTCGGTGCTGCTGCTATCCAAAGAAATATAAGCCTATTGGTCTATATTGAGTCCATTCCCGTTCCTTTGATTCTTAAACAGTGAATAAATCTGTATCTTCTGGAACTAAAAAAAGCCCAAAGCGAACACCCGCATCCAACCACCCATGTCCATATGAAAAAGCAGCAAGAGAATTGACATAATCACCTTTTTCATGGAAATCTTCCCCATCGCTCAAGTAGGCCTGTGCCATCTGGATACATTCATCCGCTGCAGATGACCATGATGCGGATTCTTGTGGTGTTCTTTGCACGATATCTAGTGCAGAAGAGAGCATTCTCCCATATCGTTCCGTTTTTTCTATAAGATCTGCACCCATGATCCTATGGGGGCTTCGAAACTGTAATTATTTTTGCTATTCCTTCTCATCATTCCAAAATTTAAGCCGAAAGTGGTTTCGTTCATCATCTCTGACTATGTCTATTGACTCCAAAACACACATCTTCTGACTCCATCTCAGAGGAAATTGAACACCGAGAAATTATCATTGCAGGGGCTGGAATTGCTGGTCTTTCTGCAGCGATTTACTCGGCACGAGCGAAAAACGATCCCTTAGTAATCGAAGGTCCCGAGCCTGGTGGACAACTGACTCTCACAACTGAAGTTGAAAATTATCCTGGTTTTCCGGATGCTATCACTGGGCCTGAATTAATAAACCGAATGAAAAGTCAAGCCACTAAATTTGGAGCTGAAACGCGATATGGGATCATAACCACTATCGATGACACAGACCGTCCTTTCAAAATAGGATTATCTGATGGAACCTTTCTCACTTCTGACGCATTTATAGTTGCTAGCGGTGCGTATGCGCGCACATTAGGCGTGCCTGGAGAAAACGATCTGATGGGTTTTGGCGTCTCCACCTGCGCAACTTGCGATGGGGCCTTCTTTAAAGGTGAAGATATACTTGTTGTCGGGGGTGGGGACGCTGCAATGGAAGAAGCACATTTTCTTACAAAATTTGCAAATAAAGTCTACATAGTACACCGAAGAGACTCCTTCCGCGCAGAAAAATACTGGATCGATCGAATCATGAAAAAGGTTGATTCGGGCGATATAGTTATCCTCTGGAATACTGAAGTTTCTCAGATTAATGGTACCCCTGCTGAAGGTATTTCTACCGTTGATCTTATCTGCCATCCTGATGGAATTCCCTCTGGCAAGAAAGATGAAGCTGGATTCGATAAATCCACTCTTAACGTTGGTGCTGTATTCATCGCAATCGGTCATATCCCCAATACTGATTACTTACATTCAACCTCTGTCGAAATAGACCCTGAAGGATATCTCTTAACGAACGAAGGATCTAGTTCTAGAAAAACCCACACAGCAGTCCCTGGCATTTTCGGCGCAGGGGATGTTGTAGATTCTCATTATCAACAAGCAATAACTGCAGGTTCTATGGGTGTCCAAGCAGCTTTAGATGCTGGGGCCTATCTAGACGACTTATTCGATCGATAGGTTAGCTTCTATCCCCAATTATTTTCTTAAAAAACAACACAACACCATCATCTATCTTTTGCACCTGTGTTAATGTAAAGCGTGGAAACTTATCTACAAAACCTTCTCCGTCAGCTAGTGTTGGCGCATTTTCTCCTCCAATGATCATGGGGGCGATGTATACTGTCAACAAATCTACGAGATTTCTATTCATCAATGTAAAAATGAGTTCTCCCCCTCCCTCCACTAGTATATTCTCAATTCCTTCATCTTTGAGCAATTTAATTGCACTTTCTATGTCTACCCTTTCTTCTCCTGAAACTATCGTAGTTGCACCCAATTCCTTTAATTCTTGAATTCTTTCTTTTTCTGCAATCTCGCTCAATAAAATAAATGTACGTGCATCATCTCCCATCACCTGGGCACTATTTGGAGTCCTTCCTAGTGAATCAACGACTATTCGTGCAGGATGTGCAGACATGCCCCTTCCAATTCTATCAGAATTCAAATCCTCGCTGCGTATCAGAAGTTTGGGATCATCTGCTAAAATTGTCTGTACTCCTACCATAATCGCATCATATTGAGCACGCAACGAATCAACACGATCAAAATCAGATGGTCCACTTATCACCAATTGTTCTCGTAGGGTAGACGCTATTTTTCCATCTATACTCATCGCAACATTTACCGAGATACGCATGAATGGTGTTCAATTGCCATAGAAAAAACGGCTTCGATGCTATTTCGACTTTCCGCTATGTGGTTTCGTTATACCAAATCCAAACTATTATCATACGCTCCACTAGAAATTTCTATAGTGGAAAAATAGCGT
>WTZT01000084.1 GCA_009889685.1 Candidatus Hikarchaeia archaeon HikBin4 | reverse complement strand
ATAAATTACCTCTTTGACTATAATGACGTTTGCGGTACGATGGTTTTGCGAAAGAATCTTTTTGTAAGAGAGCATGGATCCAATATGGCAGACATATTGATTATTGATGGTACAGTGATTACGATGGATTCGGATAGATCCGTTATTAAAAATGGAGGAGTTGCGATTGAAGGTGAACAAATCATTGACGTAGGTCAATCGGAGGATATTAAATCGAGTCATGATGCGGACATAATTATCAGTGCTGAAAAGCACGCAGTCATACCAGGATTAATAAATACCCATACGCATGTTGCAGATATTCTTCTAAGAGGGGGTGGGCAAACGGACAGGGCCCTTTATGACTGGTTATTTAATGTGACGAAACCGGCTCGGGCAGAAATGAACGCTGAAGAGCATGCAATTGCTTCAGCATTATATTGTCTAGAATCGATTGAATCGGGGACAACTACATTTGTAGAAAATGCAATTGGAGGGGGGTCGGGCTATGCAGATGATATTATAGAGTCAAAATTAAAAGTGTATGGTCAAGCAGGTATGAGAAATGTGTATTGTCAATCTTTTATCGACGAAAATATGGAGTCAGCATTGTCGGATTTTGTTAAATTGTATAGAGATGCGGCCCCGAATGTAAAACGTGCTAGTACAGATCTAGACGATACAGATGGTTCTGTCAAAAATATCGAAAGTCTCATAAAGAAATGGAATGGGTCTGCAGATGGCAGACAAAGTATTTGGCCTGGTCCATTATCTCCAAGATGTACGACTACAGATGGGCTACAAGCATGTTATGGTCTTGCAGAAGAATATGACGTAATGACTACCACTCACGTTTCAGAAACGTACCATGAAGAGTTAGCAATGGGAGGGGGGCATTTTACAATGACAGAGTATATGAATGTTATTGGGTGCCTGGGTGAAAGGGCCCTATTCGGCCATTGTGTGCACTTAAGTGAATCGGATATAAGATTAATGCAACAGGCAGATGCCCGGGTGGCGCACAACGTTATTTCAAATTTGATGCTTGGGTCGGGTGTAGCACCCATTCCAACTATGCTTAATTATGGAGTGACAGTAGGAATTGGAACGGATAATGCTAGTTGTAGTGATACGGTAAATATGATAAATGATATGCGGTATGTTGCATCACTTCACAAAGGGGTGCATGCAGATTCAACGATTATGACTCCGGAAAAGGCACTTGAGATGGCAACCATAGATGGGGCCCGGGCAATAGGTCAAGAACAAAATTTAGGATCCATCGAACCGGGTAAAAAGGCAGACATAGTGCTTCTCGGGTTGGACCATACCCATTTTCAACCAATTAGGAACATAGTTTCTGCAATTGTGTACCAAGCTCAAGGATTTGAAGTTGATACTGTTATTTGCAATGGGAAAGTGATCATGAGAGATAGAGTAGTGGAGGGAATTTCAGCAAACTATCCTGATTTATATGGACAGGCAGCGAGTGCGGCAGATGCCGTCATTAAAAGAACAGGGTTGGAGAAAGTAGTGCTTGAAAACAGGCCGTGGAAATCAGTAGGCCATGTGGGAAGATAGACGTAAGAATTAGACACGGTTTTACACATAGCAGAGCCTCAAGTATGGTGAGAATGACCAATATGAGTGAAAAAAATGAAAAAGAATACATAATTTCTGGTAGAAAATTTAAAATGTCAGATTTCCCGGATTATGTCGGCGGAATGCCACCAGATCCAGCGATAATTCACGATATAGATTATTTAGACGAGATAGAGAAAATTTGGGGTAGAAAATGGGGAGATCAAGGAATTGGTCAATTGAAAGAAGTGGCCCTTGTTATGGCGACAGAGCATGAAAATCATGAGATATTTCAGGATAAACAAAATCAAGAGTACTTTATGATGACATACGGGGCGGCAGACATACCAGCCCTACGGGGGCAGCAGGAAGATTATGCCCGAGTTTTGGAGGAAGAAGGTGTAAAAGTCAGATACATGGAATATGAGGACCCATGGGGCGCATATGGACCACTTAGAAAGATGTTCGTTGGAGCACTTTTGGGCACAGTGTTGAGGAATGGAGTGATACTTAGAAGATATGGTCAAGGGGCATACTTGAGGGGTTTGAATCGGCATACACAAAAATTCTTTACAGATATTGGATGTCCGATTTCATTGCAAATTACAGGTAAGGGGATATTAGAACCTGCATGGCCATGGGTTGCGGAAGGAGTTGTTGTAGGAGGATTCGGGAGAGCATGTAATCGGGAAGGATTGGAACAGGCACTACCTCAATTCAAAGCTGCAGGTCTAAGAGAAATTGTGATGGGAAGTAGTTCTTCGATTCATGCCACGATGCAATCGAGTGGTGCATTCCATATGGATGGAGTATTGAATATTGTCGATGTAGGTCTTGCAGTGGTGTATCCGCCTCAACTAGACTTTGGGGTTTACAAGTGGCTTGCTGATCATGGGATTGAGATGATTGAAGTTCCACCAGAAGAACAGCATTTGCTCCCATGCAATGGTATGTTACTAGAACCTGGTAAATTAATTCAGGGAGTAGAAACACCGAAAACTAATAGAGAACTAGAAAAAAGAGGAGTAGAGGTAATTGAAGTGGAGACGTCGCAGATAAAGATGGGCGGTGTGAATGGAATTCGGTGTATTACTTGCAGGTTGCATCGAGAACCTGGGCCAGAGTTAGAAGAAGTGGCTAGAAGAATTCCAGATAACAAACCAGAGGGGCTGGTTAACTTTGTCAGTGGGGACAATTACGAGAAAGGTAATTTTTAGCTTAATTAATTATTCAGTCTTAGAGATTTTTAAATAAATATCTTCAGGAGTTATAGGCAATTCTTTAAATCGATACCCTGTTGCATCTCTAATTGCGTTTGCGACTGCAGGGATTACAGCTACGGTGGGTGATTCGCCGATGCCTTTTGCCCCATATGGGCCTTGTGGGTGGCCTTCTTCTAAGAAAATGGGAACTACCACGGGATGTTCATGGATCGTTGGAATTTTATAATCTGAATAGTTTGCATTAATGGTTCTTCCTGTTTTTTCGTCGTAAACCATTCCTTCGTATAAAACTCCAGCAAGCCCCATACTGATTGCCCCGACAATTTGCTCGTTGACCAGTTTTGGATTGATGGCTTTTCCGACGTCAAAGACCCCAACTATTTGATCTACTTTGACCACTCCGGTGTTAAGATTGACACGAACACTTGCGCCAACGGCCCCTTCTGAATAGAAAGAGTTCACACGACCTGGTTTACCAGGTTTGGGGTCTCCTGCTTCGATGACCCAGGTATCTTTTCCAATGATCTCTCCGCCGCGTTTTAAAAAGTACCCAGATTCATAAATGGCCTCAGTGAAGACATCTTTGACCTCAATTCCTGTATCTGGGTCTCCTTTTGGATATACTCTACCATGGCTCGTTTCTAGATCTTCTGCGGGGACTTCAAGAATCTGAGAAGCGTGTTGGAACAAGTCATTTTTCGCATCGGCACATGCCATTTTAACGGCATTTCCCATATTAAATGTGGATCTACTTGAGATTGATCCTTGATCAAACGGAGTGACACTAGTATCTCCCCGAACGATGATGACTTTATCAATCGTCGTTTGGAACTCTTCTGCAACAATTTGAGACATTGCAGTGGTATTTCCTTGCCCAATTTCGTCTGAGCTATATCGGAGCTCAATCGACGCATCTGGATGAACCTTGATGATTGCAGAGGATGCTGTTGGGGCGAGACTGTATTTATTTATTAATGCGATACCAGTACCAGAAGCCCAAGTTTCATCGGAGGGTTCAGGGGTGGGAAGGTTTGCCTCCAATGTTTCTAAAATGGCTTTGGAAGTAACATGATCTCGTTCCTCGTTAAACGCGGTGACTTCACCTTCTTGTAGTAAGTTTTTTCTACGGAACTCGATCGGATCCCAATTTCGGTCCCGTGCAATTTCATCAAGTTGGCTTTCGAGTCCAAATAGAACTTGACGGTTTCCAAAACCACGATAGGAACCAGAAACTGGAGTATTGGTATAAACAGCATAAGTATCGACTGAGATATGAGGAATTGAGTAGCTATTTCCAACACCGAACGTGCAGTTTCTTGCAACCATAAATCCTGTTGATGCAAAACCACCTCCAGGGAGAATTGCATCTACTTTTCTGGCCAATATTTTTCCGTCTTTACTTACGCCCGTTTTTACCTTGATCCTCACTTCCCCACTTACTGTTGCATTTTTAAATTCTTCTTCGCGAGTGTGTGCAACCCGAACCGGACGGCCTGTAACTTCTGCTAATCGACCCGCAATTG
>WTZT01000083.1 GCA_009889685.1 Candidatus Hikarchaeia archaeon HikBin4 | reverse complement strand
TAATAAAATAAATAAATCTCACCTTATTGTCATCGTAGCAGCATTTTGTCTCATCATTTCTGGGTGTTCAGGTGGCGAGACTGTGAGCCAAGAGTTACCTGATTGTGAAACACTCTATGGGGCAACAGGGTATTGGACCAATTGTCAAGGGACTATGACCTACGCAGATGATGGCCAATATGTGGGTGAATGGGAAGATGATATGAGAAATGGTCAAGGGACTTACACCTACGCAAATGGTGACCAATTGGAAGGCATTTGGTGGGACGATGAATTTCTATACGAAAATAAAGTCTGATTGTGCCAAATCTTGACGGGGATTTGTATATTTCGTGGATATGGTCTGTACGGGATTCGAACCCGTGTCACCAGGTCGAAAACCTAGCAGGATTGGCCGGACTACCCTAACAGACCACAGTTTATTTTTGACATAGGGTGTGTTAAAAATTCCTATCCTGTTTATCTCACTTCCCTTTGAATTTGGGCTCTCTTTTACTCATAAATGCTGACATTCCTTCTATTATATCTTCAGTACCTATCAATTGACCCAGACCCTCCCTTTCTATATCAAATCCATTCTTGATATCATTTCTTCCCACTAACATCGCCCGTTTTATCATTTCTTGTGCTAAAGGAGGTCCTTCTGATATCTGCTTTGCAACTTCCACCGCACGTTCTTGTAAATGCTCATCATCTACAACTTCATTTATGAATCCATACTGATACAATATTTCTGCACGATAGTCTTTTTTCCCTGTTAAAATGATTTCCTTTGCTCTTGCTTCTCCCATTATATACCTGAGCCTTTGCGTCCCTCCCCACGCAGGAAGGATTCCAAGATTTCTCTCAGGTTGTCCAAATAATGATAGACTTGAAGCAATACGAAGATCACAAGCTGCAGCTAATTCCATACCTCCTCCAAAACAATATCCCCTTATACCTGCAATTATCGGGAGCCTGTGCTGCTCAAATTTTGTAAAAAGGTCCTGGCCCCTTTTCGATAATTCTTGTGCTGCATCTTCATCACTAAAACCAGATGCAAATGAAATGATATCTGCTCCTGCACAGAATGCCTTCTCACCCGCACCAATGATAAGTATCGCCCCACATTCTTTATCCCGATCAAACAGATCTAGGGCACGATCTATTTCTTCAATCATTTCTGCTGTAATCGCATTCAATCGATGAGGCCTATTTAATATGATTTTTCCCAACTTATCTTCTTTTTCAACTTCTATATCTTCAAATGATAACTCCCCAATTTCATTCTCCGATGCCTTATAGAATCCTTCCTCTCTCTTTGATAGTTCATACAGCAATTTGGTAGGTTTGTACCTCTCTTTGCCTGTTGAATCATATATTTCTAATAATACTTGATATAACTTACCAATCCCAATATCATCGGCCATTTTAGCAGGTCCTTTTTCTATTCCAGTTCCTAGCTTCATAGCTTGATCTATGTCTTTTACCTCTGCAACTTCTTTTTCTACCAACTTAGCAATTTCATTGGCCATACATGCTGCTAATAGAATTTCTATAGTCTCCGAACGCATCTCCACTTGTATGTCTATGACATCTTTTGAATAGTCATAAAATCCCTTTCCAACTTTTCTGCCAACGTTCCCCTCTTCAATCTTTTCCACCAACAACGGACAAGGTCCGTACTCTTCACCGAGCTTTTCGCGTAAGTATTCTAATACATGCACTGCCACATCAATACCCACTTGATCCGATAGTTCAAATGCCCCCATTGGGAGGCCCAAACCATATTTTACAGAACTTTCAACCTCTTGTATTTTTCCTCGTTTTTCATAAACTATCCATGCAGCTTCATTAAGCAATGGAGTCAAAATTCGGTTAACTATAAACCCCGGACTATCTTTGTATACGCTGACTGGAAATTTACCTATTTTTTTGGCGAACTGTGTAGCAAATTCAAACGTTTCTTCTGATGTGTGGTCTCCTGAAATTACTTCTATTAGGGGCATTTTTATTGGAGGGTTAAAAAAATGCAAACCACAAAATCTATCTGGACATCCTATCGCTTCTGACAACTCTGTAATTGATAACGAAGACGTGTTGGAAAGTACCACCGCACGATCTGGTAAATATTTTTCAACCTCTTTGTACACTTCCATTTTGAGATCCATACGCTCTGGAATCGCTTCTATGACAATGTCTGCATCCGAAATCGCACCTTCAATTGTAACAACTGTCGTTATCCTATCTAGTGTTTCTTTTGATTTTTTCTCAGAAATTTGACCTTTTTCAACTAATTTGTTCAAGCTCCACACTATGCCCTCATAACCTTCCTGCACCAACTCTTCTGTAATGTCTCTCATCACTACTGTGAATCCGGCTATAGCAACAACTTCAGCTATCCCATGTCCCATATTTCCTGCCCCTAGAACTGCTACTTTGGTGACCCCTTCCATTTCCATAATTTGTCTGTAATTCCCCATCCGTTTCAACGTTTCTTCATTAGAACTAATAATTTACTTTTTGAATATTCTTCCCACTAATATGGGCAACATCTTTACCGAGTCCTGGTCTATTCTCCTCATGGATTTCTCCCTTTCCACTGAACAAACGTTAATAAGAGATGAAGTTCGACGATTTGCAGAAGCAGAGATGGCCCCCGTTTCTCAGGAACACGACCGAAATGAAACCTATCCGTACGACGTAATGAAAAAAGCGGCAGATATGGGGTTGACGGGATCTCATATTCCTGTTGAATATGGTGGCTCTTCTCATTCTCCAATCGACTATACCATCCTTGTAGAGGAATTGTCTGCGGTAGATCCCGGTATTGGTCTATGTATCTATTCCGCAGGATTTGGTGCCGATACAATTCTCGCTTTTGGGACTGATGAACAAAAAGAAACATATCTCCCCCCGATCACTTCTGGAAAATCTGTTATGGGTTCTGCAATTTCAGAATCTGGGGCAGGATCTGATGTGACTTCTATTTCTACCATGGCAGACGAGGACGGAGACGAATGGGTACTCAATGGCAGAAAAATGTGGATCACAAACGGAACTGTTGGTGATTTTTTTATTGTAATGTGTAAAACCGATCCCGATGATGCCAATCGCTACTCTGGATTTTCTCAAATTCTCGTGGAAAAAGGAACTGATGGTTTCTCAGCTGAAAAGATAACTGGAAAATTGGGAATTCGTGCGTCCGATACCGCCGAATTAATCTTTGACAACGCCCGCGTACCTAAAGAAAATTTAGTTGGAACACGTGGGGCGGGTTTTCTCCAATTAATGCAATTCTTCGACGAATCTCGAACAATGGTATCTGCACAGGCGGTTGGAATTGCACAAGGAGCCTGCGAACAATCTCTTGCATATGCCAAAGAGCGCCATCAATTCAACCGCCCCATTTCTGATTTCCAAGCCATTCAACACAAACTCGCTGATATGTATACTCTCACCGAAGCAGCTAGGAATCTAACTTTCAAATCCGCTTGGACTGCCACTCACGAAAAAAGTCGCCTAACTGCACTTGCATCCATGGCAAAGGAATATTCTTCAAGAATAGCGGTTCAGGTAACGAGTGAAGCAATTCAAATTCATGGGGGGGCCGGATATGTAGACGATTTCGGTGTTAGTAAATTATATCGAGATGCAAAGATCACTCAGATCTATGAAGGCACATCTGAAATTCAAAAAAATATAATTGCAAGAGAATTACTCGGGAAAGGATTTATATAATTATTCTCCATGGTAGTAGATCCTTATACTTTCTTAAAAAAAGACCCAGTTATGGCCCATCTTATTAGCAACCACCATCCCATCGAACTCCTTCCACATCCTGACCCTTTTGAACGTCTCGTAATCTCTGTAATCAATCAACAACTTTCTGTAGCGTCTGCCAGGGCAATACGAAACAGACTTTTCGAACGATTTGAAATAACTCCCACTTCTATATTAAACGCAAACAAAGACGATCTCAAGTCTACTGGAATTTCTGCGCAAAAAGTTGATTACATTTTTAATATAGCATCCGCATTCAAGGGAGGTCTATCTGCCGAAAAGTTACACTCCATGGCCGATGAAGACGTGATTGAAACTCTCACAAAGATACGCGGAGTCGGAGTCTGGACTGCTAAGATGTTTTTAATCTTTGTTCTAGCAAGAGAGGATGTTTTTCCCATAGAAGATCTCGGTATTAGAAAGGCTATGCAGAAACTTTATCCACCATTAGACACTCCTCCTAAAATGGTCGAAAAAGCAGAAGATTGGCGTCCATATCGAAGCTATGCTAGTCGATACCTGTGGACTGCAGTAGACTAGACTATCTATATCATTTTACGCGAATCTGAT
>WTZT01000082.1 GCA_009889685.1 Candidatus Hikarchaeia archaeon HikBin4 | reverse complement strand
CTTCTCTATTATCAGGGGCATCACTCGACAAATTAGATCTCCTTTCCCCTTCCTTAAAACAATACCTCCTTGCTGGGTCTCAAATAATGTCATATCAAGATGGAGCTGTGTATCACAAAGCGTTAGAAAAAAGAGATCAAGTACGAGATTCTATCGATAATCTCTTTGATAATCTTGACATTCTTATTACTCCTACAACGCCTACGACCGCATTTGAGTTTGGTACTTTTTCACGGCATACTTCTCCTCCTATTAATTACAATACCCATCCTTTTAATTTATCTGGCCATCCTGCGATTAGCATTCCTTGTGGAAATGCAAATGGACTTCCAATTGGGCTCCAAATTGTTGGAAATTATGGAGATGAATATTTCTTGTTAGACCTCGCAGAATCACTTTTTGAATCTTTCAGAAACTAGGCAACACGGTTTCAGAAAAAACTTTCAAATTGCGAACCAATTCTTCTACATCATTAGCGGCAAACATAATCGCAGGAAAATGATTCACATCCACTTCGTGATATCGATCGATCTTTTCAATAATTTCTGTTGGGTCTCCTACTAACGTAACATCCACTAGCTCATCGAATTCTTGGTCTTTCAATGTAGACTGTATCAACGATCTCATATGCTCAAATACTTGGGATGCCTCGAAATTTCTCTTCGCAGTATCTGAATCTCTATCGATACAACAAACAAGTTGCGGGGCAACATCAATCTCTTTTGGTTTTCGCTTTTCTTCTTCACATAATGCTTTTATCTGAACACTTCTCTCTTTAATTTCATTTGGGGTCAATGCAAAAGGTAACCATCCACTTCCCCACTTAACGGCTCTTGATATGGCGTTCGGATGATTTCCTCCAACATATATTGGCAATGGATCTTGAATCGGTCTAGGATGTAGATCTATCTCTTCAAATTCAACGTATTTTCCCTTATACGCAACTGGCCCTTTCAATAGTTGACTTAATGCTTCCATTGATTCATCCATAATCTCACCCCTACTAGCATTCTCATTGGGTCTAATCGATTCAAATTCTTCCCTATACGCTCCAATTCCGACTCCAAATAATAGTCTCCCTTTTGACAACACATCCAACGTTGCAGCCTGTTTTGCAACCCAAACTGTATCTCTAAATGGTAACACAGTTACCGCTGTATTCAACCTAATTTCTTCAGTTTTCCCAGCTATGTAAGCCAAAGTCCCAAATGTTTCATAATATCTTGGGAGCAAATCCCACGACTTTTTAACATATTCTTGAGCTACAATGTGATCATTCCCCCCTATTGAATCAAATCCCAACCTCTCTGCTTCACAGGCTATTTTTACCAATCCATCTGGATCACAAAATGGAACCGGATACATCATTCCTTCCATTCCCGTCGGAAAACCCACTCCAAATTTAGCCCGATTCATAATAGTAACGATTTATCGCTACACGTATAACCTTCCTCACATAATTTATCCAATATGCCACGTGATCTACGAGACTTCATAAACAATCTTTCTGAAAACGCCCCCTCTGAAATTGTTGAAATTGATAAAGAGGTGGACCCAACTTGGGAGGTTACTTCAGTAGCCCGAAAACTTCAAGCCGAAGGTCAATACCCCTTACTACTTTTCAATAATGTTCTTGGAAGCTCTCATAGATTGGTCACCAATGTGCACGCAACCCGTACTAAACTTGCATATGGCCTCGAATCCCCGGACGTAGTCCCCCGAAATCTTTTACAACGATATATCGAACTAACTGGAAAACCTGAAAAACCCATCCTAGTAGATGATAAAGACGCACCCGTCAAACAGAATATTAAAACAGGAAAAGATGTCGACTTAACCGAACTACCTTTGGTTCAACATAATGAACTTGACAGTGGACTTTACATAGATGCAGGAATATTGTGGGTCTTCGATAAGGAAACACAAACATATAATGCAGGAATCTATCGGCACCAACTACACGAACCAAATCTTTTAGGAGTTTACGCCGGTGCCGGTCAACATCTTGCACATTTAATGCGAAACGCGGAGAGTGAAGATGCCCCTCTAGAAGTTGCCATCGCAGTCGGAACTCATCCTTACCTAACCATTGGGTCCACTACAAGAATAGACCGGGAAGCAGACGAACTAGAGGCAATAAGCGGATTGATAAACGAAGCTGTAGGATCTCCTATGAGAACTGTTCAATGTGAGACTGTAGATCTGCAAGTCCCTGCAAATTCTGAATACATAATCGAAGGAAAAATTCTTCCAAATGTACTTCGAACCGAAGGTCCATTTGGTGAATACCCTTGGACTTATGGCCCTAGTAGAACAAATCGTGTCATTGAGGTAACTGCAATTTGTCACAGAAACGATCCCATTCATGAAACTATTTTTGCGGCACATCCTGATCACAACCTTTGCGGTGTCCTCGGCGTCGAAAGGCAACTATATGAACGTGTCAATCGAGTTTCTCGTGTCCACGAAGTACGAATGCCCATGCACGGATGTTGCAGATTTACTGGATTCATTTCTATCAATAAAGAAGTCGACGGCGAAGGAAAATATGCTGTTCTTGCAGGCCTAGCAGCCGACCATTTCTTGAAAAATGTAATCGTCGTTGATGAAGACATAGATATATTCAATGACAATGAAGTTCTATGGGCACTCTGGTCCCGTACTCATATGGACCGGGACGCAGTTATCATACCCCATTCTTTCGCAGATCCTCTTGTTCCTTCTACTTACACTGCCGACCAATTAGAAACACGAAGGACCAATTTTGACGAAGAAATAGTGGACCAAGCCTACCTCCCCAATCCTGATACCCTTGACACGAAATTCGGAGTCGACGCCACTAAACCTGTTACAACCCAATGGCCAAAACGCCCAGAACCACCTGAGGTATGGAAAGATCTGGACCTTTCCGAATACATCGACGGGTGGACCAATTAGAACTCAAGCTTCCTAAAGCTTATTATCCTTACAAAAAGTACCACTATATAATATGCTCTCTGAGACTACGTATCATCGTCCCAATTCTCTTGATCAAGCATGTAACTTATTATCGGAAAATCCCGACGCCATTTTGTTATCTGGGTGTCAATCATTAGGACTTCTCTCCAAAGAGGGTATAGTTTCTTTAGACACTATTATTGATCTAAATCGCATTTCAGAACTACGTGAAATTTCATATAAAAATGGATCCCTCTATATAGGCGCTCTCGCTACTCATAGGGATATCGAAACATCACAAACAGTTCAAACACATCTCCCCTTGCTTTCTACAGCTGCAAAACAAATAGCAGATGTACAAATCAGAAATGCAGGTACTATTGGTGGTACTTGTGCCTATGCCGACCCAACTGCAGATTACCCCCCTGTTTTAATGGCCACTAATGCCACAGTTCACTCTAGATCTACAACCGAGTCCTTCGAATATTCTACGCGTGACAGTTTTTTTGTTGACTATTATGAAAGTGCAATTGGACCCGAAGAAATCATCACCTCCATCACTATACCTGTCTCAAAAGATGCTGGTTTTGGATTTGAAAAATTGGCCTATCGTAAAAACGACCGTGCAATTGTGAACGTGGCTACTATCTTGGAAACCAAAAAGGGAATGTGCACTAGATCTGATATTTGTGTAGCAGGTGTTTGGGATACTCCCTTAATAGCCAATGAAGCAATGAACTCTTTACTTGGAACTCAGCTCACCGACGACGATTTATCTAGGGCAAGTGAGATGTCACAAGAAGAAATTCTTGTTTGTGACGATCCACTCATTTCGGTAGAATATAGATCTGCAATGGTTGGGGTTCTTACTAAAAAAGCTCTTAAAACAGCTCGGGGGGATCTATCATGATTCTAAACTTCAAGGTAAATGATACGACACATGAGACCAATATTGATCCCTCGATGCCCCTGGCAGATGTTTTACACGATGTATTGGGCTACAAAAGTGTCAAACAATCTTGTTCAACTGGAATTTGCGGTGCATGCACGATTAGAATCAACGGGGAGGCTAGAAAATCCTGTCTCCATATGGCTGGACAAGCAGCAGATTCTAACATTTCAACCGTAGAAGGTCTTTCTAAAAACGGGTCGATGTCCCCTCTCCAAGAGGCATTTATTGATAATTTTTCTTTCCAATGTGGGTTTTGTACACCCGGATTTCTTATGTCCGCTGCTGCCCTTTTAGATGAAAATTCTGCCCCATCCGAAGAAGAAATTCGAGATTCATTACATGGAAATATCTGTCGTTGTACGGGATATCTATCTATTATAGACGGGGTTAAAGATGCTGCAAAAAGGATAACTGAAGGGGGCAATTGAATGGACGGAAATACGACTGAAGTCCCTCTCCAAGTACATGGCATTGGCCAAAGTATCCTCCGAGAAGATGGGCCTGTAAAGGTCACCGGAAAGGCAGAATTCACATATGATATAGATTTC
>WTZT01000081.1 GCA_009889685.1 Candidatus Hikarchaeia archaeon HikBin4 | reverse complement strand
CACTTTTTCTCTTTTCCATCAATTCCAATGCATTTCTATCTGGTTCCACTTCATCGTTGATTCTAGCTCCTGATTTATGTACTTTCGCATGACACCACCTACACAACATCACAGTTATTTCATGGCCCATTTTCTCTTCTCCATTTGCCCTCTTTTCTATATATGAAAGATGATGACGTTCCAATAGCGGACGACTATCATCATGGGTGTTCAGGCGCTCTTCCAACCCACAACGAGCACATATTTTTTCATTCGCCCTGTATCTAAAATAAGGACAATTCTCCCATTTCCATTTTTGTTCCACCACTGGACAAACATGTCCATTCTTCTCAAGTTCAATTTGGAACGAATCTTCTACGTTCCTATTTTCCAATATCAAACGACAAAATCCTTCTCCTGTCAAGTGATCACATTTGCTTACATATAGATACGGGTCATCAACTCCTACCGGGGTCCCTTTCGGCGTCCTTTTCATAAATTTATCACCAATTTTTTAAACAAACAATTTTGTTATGGTTCCGTTTTTACTTCCCTATGTGCACTCAACGTACGTAGGTATCTTCATTTCAATACTACATTGAATGGGGCAATTTAAATACCCTCTCTGACTGTGGGTAATTAGGGCAAACCATGACCCATGATCGATTTATTAGGGAACTTATCCCAACTCAAAGATAATTCCCCCAAAACTATAGGAATTCTAGACACCACCCTCCGTGACGGAGAGCAAGCGCCAGGAATCGCATTGACCACCGAAGAAAAAGTCTCTATCGCCGCTGAACTTGATGCTATAGGTGTATCTGTCATCGAAGCAGGCAGCGCATGCACCGGTCAAAGCGAACGAGAAGCGATTAAACAAATAGTAGAACTAGGCCTAAATGCCAAAATAACTAGCTTTGCCCGCGGAATTCAATCTGATATCGACGACGCACTCGATTGCGATGTCGATGGGATCACTTTAGTTGTCCCCTCCAGTGATCGTCACGTAACTGACAAAGTTAGAACAACCCGAGAAGATGTCATCTCCAATTCTACCTCCTTAATCGATTACGCCAAAGACCATGGTATTTGGTTAGAACTCCTAGGCGAAGATGGAAGCAGGGCCGACATAGATTTCCTAGGATCTCTAATGCAATCTGGAATCGACGCGGGGGCAGATTGGATTTGTTGGGCAGACACTGTTGGATATGCCAGCCCCGAGCAGGCCTACTCTGCTGTTTCCCGACTATCTAAACTAGGTCCTACAAGTACACATACTCACGACGATTTGGGCCTCGCAGTTTCCAACGTTTTAGCAAGTATAGCTGGAGGTGCATTGATGGTACATGCAACAGTAAACGGTATCGGAGAACGATCCGGAAACGTTGCGTTAGAGGAAGTAGCAATTGCTCTACACCATTGCTATGGCATAGACACGGTACGTCTAGATGGGCTCTATAATCTTGCACAACTTGTTTCTCAAGCGACCGGTGTTTCCTTACCACCTAACAAAGCCGTCATCGGCGAAAATGCTTTCACCCATGAAAGTGGAATTCACACCGACGGAATTCTAAAAGATGACCGAATGTATGAACCCTACCCTCCTGAATTAGTTGGAAGAGGGCGCCGCTTTGCAGTTGGAAAACATATAGGTAGGGCAGGTGCTAGAGCAGCACTTGAGGAACATGGAATCACTGCTTCTGACGATCAAATTTCTACCATTGTCAATCGAGTGAAAATACTGGCCGAACGGAATAAACGAGTAACAGACGCTGATTTATTAGCAATAGCAGATGACGTCTGTGGTATCCCTCGAAATCAAAAAATTACCCTCGTAGACCTCATCGCCGTCAGTGGGGGGGCCACCCCGACCGCAAGCGTTCGTTTAAAAGTAGATGGTGAAGAAAGATCCGCCTCTGGCATTGGTAGTGGCCCTGTCGACGCAGCGATTAACGCAGTCCGAGGCGCTTTAAATGATTCACGCTTTAGATTAGTTAGTTACCACGTGGACGCTTTAACTGGTGGAACTGATGCATTGGTTACTGTTTATGTTGAAGTCGCTAGAGGTGATCGAACCGTTAGTGTAGCTAGTAGCGACGCTGATATAACTCGGGCTAGTGTCTTAGCCCTGATAGATGGACTAGATCGTTTAATGTTTAATTAAGTTTAATTTCTATTGTGCCACATCTATTTTGCAGTACTTACAATTTTTATAACATCACCTTCTTTCAACTCATAACCTTCCGAAATTCTTCTATTCGAGCGAGCATTAATGGCATACAGATATCCATCCCCTATGTCTGTGTGCACTTCATAAGCTAAATCTCTAGGGGTGGATCCCTTTGACATTAGATATGCATCTGGCAATTTGTTCCCCTTTCCATCTGCCCAATGAGTTTCATTTTCTACTGGAAACACTGTTATCATTTTCATCATTTCATATACCGCACGATTAAGTGAATTTTGGATACCTGTACCTCCATATTCTTTCATCACTTTCTCAATTTTATTCAAACCATCCTCCTGTTCTTCTGTCAATTCTTTAATAACATCGAACGTATCATCTCCTGGATCATACCGTATGATTCCTTTCTCATTTCCCTTTCGGAGTATTAATTCATACTGTGAAGTAACCACTGATATCTCTTCTTCCATATTTTCTAAACGTTCGATATTCTCTTTCGCCACCACATCTATTTTATTGGCAACCACCATCGAGGGCTTTGATATCTCTCTAAGCAAACATGCCAAACGTTCGTAATCCGAATCTTCCCATTCACTTGGCATTGGAGGATATTCCATTTTTCTAAGACATGCCAAAATATCTCGAGATTTTATGCCCAATCCCGACAAGACGCTTGCAATTGATTTTTCCATATTGAAGTTTGGACCCCGGGCCAACCGTTCAACAGAAAACCAATTACGTTTAATCACTCCCGCGAGCCACAAATCAATCTCTTCTCTAATAAATTCCGATTCATGTAATGGGTCGTATTTTCCATTTTCTACTATTTCTCCTTCTTCATTGGTTCTCCCTGAAAAATCTATTATGTTAATAATTGCATCCGCATTCATCAAATCATCCAAAAATTTATTCCCAAGACCCCTTCCTTGATGGGCACCCGGAACTAAACCCGCAACATCGATCAATTCAATTGGAATGTATCTCTTCCCGTTTTGACAATGACTATTTCCACATCTAGTATTCATCTCTATACAAGGGCATTCAGTCCTAACATAAGCCACTCCTCGGTTCGGTTCGATAGTAGTAAACGGGTACTCCGCAATTTCTACATCTGACATCGTAGCAGCTTTAAAGAATGTCGATTTACCAGCGTTTGGTTTTCCCGCCAATGCTAAAATAATCATACTATCTTACCTTCCTTTAAAATCAATCCCAAATCCAAATTTCATTCTTGAGGTTTCCTCTCTCTTGACAAAATTTGCATACCTTCCTTTGCTCTTATGGTCCCCTCGACACGTGCACCCTCATGAAGTTCTAACTTATTACAAGAGACATCCCCTAGTATGTGGGATCCTTCATTCAGCACAACGTCTCCTTCTCTAGTAGTCACATCTCCATGTATCCTGGTGTCTTTCCCTATGACTACGTTTTCACGTGCTCGAATGCTTCCAAATAAATTCACGTCCTCTCCGACTTTTATATCTACCGCACGAAAATTACCATGTAGCCTACACTCATTTTTAATTATTACAGGAGTGGACACCCTCCATATCTCATCTGAAATATGACTCCCTCGCGGAATAACCAGGAGATCTTCGTCCACCCCTCCCTTTCCCCCTTCAAGGATTTCAGAAAGTAATTCCTCTGCTGCTTCTTCTTCTCCAAGACGTAGTAATTGTGTCAGATACATAAATAGAAATATTATCGTTGGCAATGGATTTCGTATATTGATCCATCCGTTTGCTTCAAACCCTTCTTCAATCCGAACATCATCTCCTATGTCTAGATCTCCCCCGACCACCAATTTTCCTGAAATACTAACTCTTTCTCCCAAATAAGCATCTTCTCCAACTAGCACATTTCCTTCGATTTCACACCAAATGTCAACTCTACATTCTTTTTCAACTTCTATATCTCCTTCAAAATGAACTCTTTCTCCTAATATTATGTTTTGAGATCGAATCCCAAAATTAATGTTACTTTGTCCCCCTATTATCACATCCCCCGTGGCAACTAAATCCCGTTCTTCAGCAATAGTCCCGGTTGGGATTATAAGTACATCTAGTGGATCTTCACCAACCTCCATACGTTATTTTATCTGCGATCCTTAATAAAACCCCCGTGTACCATTTATTCCTTTTGATTAACCACAACCCCTTACCAAAAACAATTCTTCCCCCGCTACGATATGCTTTTGCTTTCTTACATAAAAAGTGACTCATGGAATCATCCTCTCCCTCTAGAGATTCTCTTAGCGTGCGTATTGCGGGAGAGAT
>WTZT01000080.1 GCA_009889685.1 Candidatus Hikarchaeia archaeon HikBin4 | reverse complement strand
CTCGAAACATCCTCCAAATCCGATCTCCGTACAATTTTTTATTCCATTGAGTCCTAGATCTCCCATCTCCATGCTCGCCCGAAATCGCTCCTCCATATTCGATTACCAAATCTGTGGCCAATTCTGCAATCGAATTCATCATTTCGACCCCGCTCTTAGTTTTAGTATTTATAAGGGGACGAATGTGTAAGACCCCTGGACCTGCATGAGCATAAAAACTAGCATAGGTCCCTTGCTCCTCGAGTATTCTTTGAAATCGTTCAACATATTCTGGCAAATGTTTTGCGGGGATTGCAAAGTCTTCTACAAATGCTATGTGTTTTTCATCACTCGTACGGGACAACAGAATAGGAAGTCCTGACTTTCTCATTTTCCAAAATTTTATCTGTTCAGATTCGTCACGAGCCATCACTGAGTATTTCGCTCTTTTCTGAATCTTCCCCTCTCTGCTTTCTTCTGAAACTATTTCTTTAATCAATTTATTTGCTTTTTCTTTCCCTTCTCTCTTTGAATTAGCATAAAATTCAACTAGCAGTATGGTCCCCATTTCTTCTGGGATGGATTCTGTTATATCTTTAAATTCTATAGTATCCCTCGCCAAATCTAGTAATATTTTATCCATCACTTCTATCGCAGCAGGCCCATGTTCTAGAATTAAAGTAACATCTTCCATAGATGATTTCAAATTTTCATATGCAAACAGAATCACTTCCTTTCTTTTTGGTATTTCAACTAGTAACAGCTTGACCTCTGTAACAATAGCTAGAGTCCCCTCACTCCCACAAATCAAATGAGACATATTGATCTCTCCCTCAAGAGACTCTTCACATATGCGCTTCAGATTGTATCCTGATACATTTCTATTAAGATCTGGATATCTATTTTTGATTTCTTCCCTTTCTTCTAGTATTTTGTACACCTTGGAATACACATCTTGCAAAATTCCTTTTCCTTCTTCAGCATTCTCAAGATCTTCAATTGGGACCTTCCCAAATTCATGTACCGTGCCGTCCGAAAGTACAACTTCACACGATTCAATATATGCATCGGTTTTTTCATAAACTAAAGAATGTGACCCTGTCGAATTATTTCCAATAGCACCACCTATCGCACTTTTATCCGCCCACGCTGGATCTGGGGCAAATTTTAACCCATGTGATTTCAATGCCGCGTTTATCGTTCCTAAATATGCACCAGGCTGAACCAGAACTATTTTATTCGGAACATCTATCTCTAGAATCTCGTTCATATATTTTGTAAAATCGAGAATAACTGCTTCATTCACAGCTTGTCCCGCAAGTGATGTCCCACCCCCTCTGGGTAGGACTGGTATAGATTTTTCCGAACAATGGGCCACTACTGCCGCAACATCTTTTGTAGATTTTGGAAATACAACCCCAATCGGAGTCACTTCGTATATGCTCGCATCAGTTGCATACAGATGACGCGTGTATGTGTCAAACCTAACTTCGCCCTCAATTAACCCTTTAAGTTCTTCAACAAGATCTGATTCGTGAGAATTCCCTCCTGTATAGTCATAATTTGCTCTATGATCTTTAGAAGGGTCCACTGCCATATGTTATTTTCCATTCCCACGGGTAAATTTCCATCTCTTCTATCTCAAACGGGCCGAAAGGGATTTGAACCCCTGACTTACGGATTAAGAGTCCGTCGCTCTACCTGACTAAACTACCGGCCCTAATGTGTGTAATATAGACGCGACGAAATACTTTTTCAAACCATCTCTTAATGCGTTACGGTAAAACCATTCTCTCCCTTTCAAAATTTCTTATTCGTCCGTTTGATCCTTAGCAGCCATTCTCTCGACAACATCATTTACGAGAACGATATCTCCAACGGCCCTGACCCACCGATATGGGACTAGAATTCCCTTTCCATCTAGGTCCCATCCTTTGAACAATTCACTGTTGACACTAGAAACGGCTAATCCTGTGATGGCTTCATTATCTAAACTTATCTGTACATCATCTACTTCTCCTACAAAGATGCCATTTTTTGAATAAACTTCACGACCAATGAGACTACTAATTTCTTGAGCTGCTGTCTCCATGACAATTCAGATGTCCGGCGGCAACTTCAATGTTTTGAGTTCATTAAAAGTGATCAAATCTTAGAATTAGTGCCACTTTCGAGATATTGGACCAACTCTACAACATACCCATCCGGGTCTTCAATAAAAGCGGCTCTAACTCCAGTTTCATCATTTTGAAAAGGCCCGACTACAATATTGCATCCAGTTTTTTTGACCATTTCTTCAACTGTTTCATTCACATCTTGCACTGATAGTGCTAAATGATCCATACCTCTTCTTTCAACAATTACTTCTTGCTCAGGTTTATCCTCTTCATTTGGTCTATATTTAAATTGAATTTCTGCCCCACCTTCCTCTCCTGCAATATAAAAATTCTCCACTCCATCTCCGCCTGTAAATCCCCACGTGTGATTCAATCCCAAACCTTCTATATAAAATGATTTTGTGTCTTCTATATTTGATATCCAAACGCATGTGTGTATCACTTTTTTTACTCTTGACATTACCCTAGACTCCTCTTAACCACACAAAGGCATATCGCTTCATTCATTTTATCGTTCATTTCTCTTCTAAATTCACATAGAACGCCGAGGACCACAATATTGCTCATGGTCTTCAGCTTGAAATTTATCTTCGAAACGTTCCCCACATGCTTCGCACAAATATACTGTTTGTCCGTCCTTTTTTGCTATCTCTATGGGCATATTCCCTTCTACTACTCCTTTTAACGTAAAAGCTCCCTTTACACTCCAAACTATCCAAATCGAATCTCTCATAACTCCTGCGCCTCATATATATCCCATGACCGAACGTTTTATTCTTGGAATGACAGGTGCCACCGGCCAACTGTATGGCATCCGAACACTGGAGCTACTCTCAAATACTGATGTAGAGGTTCATTTAGTTCTCTCTGAAGCATCCAAAGTAAATATTCAACAAGAAGCTGACTATTCTCTAAGCGAGGTTACTGGTCTCGCAGATGAAGTTCATGATAATCGAAATATAGGGGCAACTATAGCTAGTGGATCCTTCCATACTAACGGTATGCTTGTGACCCCTTGTTCGATGAAAACCCTTTCCAATATAGCCAATGGAAACTCTTCGAATTTAATCACTAGAGCTGCAGACGTTATGCTCAAAGAACGCCGAAGATTGGTTCTTATGCCACGCGAAAAACCCCTAAACAGAATCCATCTAACAAATATGCTTTCTGTAACCGATGCGGGGGGGATTATTTATCCTCCATTCCCTTCATTCTACCAGAAACCAAAAGATATCGACGAAATGATAACTCGAACTATGGCAAGAGCTCTTGCATACTTCGACATATCCGTCTCATTCGATGAATGGTCCGGATTGTAATTCAAATGCTGCCTGATCCCTTGTCTCCCAACTATTTTCTCTCCATTTCCGAACAACTTGGATTTTCTATCGATAAAAATGAGCAAGATGCCCTCATGCCTATGGTAAATCAGTTATTATCCTCCTTTAAAAATTTAGATCCAATTTCTTCTTCTCAACGTTCAAGCAAATCTCCTTTATCCACACCCTTTGACGATCCTTATAATGCTTTCATAATTCAATTTGATCCCCCTCTTACTACTGCAGCTTTTGGTATCCTAGACGGAGTCCGAGTGGCGGTAAAAGATAATGTTGCAATAAAAGGGTACCCCTTAACCGCAGGTTCTGCCATACTCTCAAATTGCATCCCCGATCAAAATGCAATTTTGGTTAACAAATTATTAACTGCAGGATCCACAATCGTCGGCAAAACTAACATGGACGAATTCGCCTTTGGCCCCACCGGCGAAACTAGTTATTTTGGCCCAACCTTGAACCCAATAAATCCCGATTACACTCCTGGTGGTTCTTCCAGTGGTTCCGGTGCTTCCATAGCTGCAAACCTTGCAGACGTTGCTATCGGAACTGATACGGGCGGCAGTGTTAGAATCCCTGCTAGTTTTTGTGGAATTATTGGGTTAAAACCCACACAGGGGGCCATTTCTACCCACGGAGTGGTCGAACTTTCTCGCAATTTAGACACTGTAGGATTACTTGGTTCTAATTTCGATCTCCTCCGAAAAACTCTAGGTGTACTCTTAGATGAAGAACGCCCCCCATCTCCCAAATCTAAAGTCAATTTTGGAACATTGAAAATAGGTTTGCCAGATTCTCTATATCAAAGCCCTGTACTCCCTGAAGTTTCCAAACCCATTCTTGATATAACCGACAATTTGAATGAAAATGGGGCCAATGTTACTACTATCGATTTTCCAAAATCAGAGTTATCCGCTCCTATCTGGAGAGCCATTTCTATGGGGGAAATCTATCAATATTTTTCCCAAGAAATCCTTTCTCAATCTTCTGATACTTCTCTATTATCAGGGGC
>WTZT01000008.1 GCA_009889685.1 Candidatus Hikarchaeia archaeon HikBin4 | reverse complement strand
ACTTACAATTTGTGCCATATTGTTCCACAAGAAACCTAAAGTATGCGTCTCAAGGAATTTTCGATACCCCCTTATGAAGAAGCTGTCCACACTAGATCCACCTGCATGGAAAACCACAGGGAAATTGCGGTCGTTACAAGCTTCGTAAATTGGATCATACCTCCGATCTCCAAGAGGAGGTTCAGGTCCTGCAGTAACTAGACAAAGGGCTACAACACCTTTTTCATCGGCAACTCTATCGATTAATGCTACAGACTCTTCGGGGTCGTGGAAGGGTGCAACTAGCATCGTATAGATTCCTTCAGAAGGATCAACAACTTTGTCAAGCATATAGTCAACAAAACCATTTGCGAGAGGAACTGCTATTTCGTCACTAGATAATTTCCCAAATGAAAGCATTTTATTAGGGAGTAAGACTATTTTATCAAGACCAACGTGTTTCATTACTCTAGGTATTTCTTCAGGGGTCATGTCTTTTTGAGGATACGAAGTTACATTTCTCATAATCCGTCCGCCTACCCACCTATCACCAGTACTACCAGGAATGAATCTACCTCTAGTTGCTCCACTAAATCGTGATTTCCAAGGTTCGTCTAGATAATTTGAAAAGTCTTGTAACGGTTCAAAAAAGTGTGCATCTACGTCGACTACTACATGACCATCTTTTGGCATATTATAGTGAAGAAAGGTTATTAGAGTTTAAAAATTGTAGAGGTTTAGAACAGAAGATAGAAATGGAGTTAAAATGAATCGAGTATATCTCGAGAAATGATTTTCATGTCTGAGAAAAAGGTAGAAATATCGTTTACTGCGAGAACCGTTGCGGGAAAATGGTCGATACCTATGTCAATATATTGTTGCAATTTCTCAACTATTTCTTCAGAGGTTCCTATTAAATTCCCATTGAAAATTTCTTCCTCGGGTAGATTTTTGAAAGTGGAATTCAAAAGAGATTTGAGATGCGTGTATTGATGAGATTCTCGGAATTTCTTGTGTGCAGCCGAGGTGTTTTTTGCGACGCAGAGGGTCAGTTGAGGTGCGATATCAATATCAGAGAGAGACCTACCATGGTCGGATGTCAAAGTTGAAAGGTAGTTAATTTTTTCTTCGAGTTTTTGGGGAGATAGGCCTGCGGGGAGCCAACCTTGGCCCCATTTTACAGATCGTTCTAAGGCGGAATTGTGGTTTCCTCCAACATAGATTGGGAGAGGATTTTGCTTAGGACGGGGATAAAGATCCAAGGATTCGAATTTAACATATTCGGAATGATAACTGGAAGGTTTAGAGAGCAGAGCTACAAGGGCTTCGAGGGAATGATCGGTGATAATACCACGGGTTAGCGGGATATTGGGGAATAGGGTAGAAAATTCTTCAGGATATGCACCGACACCAACTCCAAGAATCAATCTACCATCAGATAAACAATCGAGAGTTGCGGCTTGTTTGGCTAGCCAAACTACATTTCTTAGAGGCAAAACTGCAACAGAAGTATTCAAACGAATGGTGTGAGTCAATGCAGCTATATGTGCAAATGTTGTGAATAATTCATAATATCTCGGAGATTTTTTCCAACGTTCAGACACATAGGTTGCAGGGACTATGTGATCATTTCCTCCTAATGAATCGAACCCAAATGTTTCTGCTTTGGTTGCAATTTCAATTAAGTGTGAAGGATCACAAAAAGGAATGGGATAATTTAAACCTTCACGGGCAGTGGGATATCCAAGTCCCATTTTTAAAGTCATTAGAGTTCGCTAATCACCATATCATAGAAGAGTTCGAGGTTCTCTATTTGCGTGTTTTCAGCGTTTTCAA
Organism: Candidatus Hikarchaeia archaeon HikBin4; assembly: GCA_009889685.1. GTDB lineage: Archaea > Halobacteriota > Halobacteria > Halobacteriales > Hikarchaeaceae > Hikarchaeum. The sequence continues at coordinate 10,911 of WTZT01000008.1, read as the reverse complement.
AGGGCAAGAGGGCACAATGAGAAATTCCAATTTCATGAAGTGCAGAAATATGAGTCAGGCATTGTTCAGGAGTTCCGGCTATTGCAAATAATTCTACTATTTCCATGGATACTTTTTTTCTAAGTGAAGAAATAGAATGAGATGGAATGTCTTGAATACCTAGTACAGAATCTATCGCTTGGGAAGAAATTCCAAAAGATTCGAGGGTACTTCTAGGAACAGCGTGTTGGACTAATTGGACTGTGAAAGGTATGACTGCGTCTAATGCTGACTGTTTATCACGTCCGATGGAAAGAAATGACCAGCAGACTATATCTAGATCCGAGAGTTTTCTTCCAGTTGATTCGGCACCCGAGCGAATATGAGCTAAAGCATATTTCATGGCTTCAACGGAGGTTAGTCCTGCCCCTGCGATGGCCCCATCTGCAACTGCACCGGCTAGCTCTAATAATTTTTTTCCACGGCCTGCGACATAAATTGGGATATCATGTTGGGGTTTGAATTCTAATTTGGCATTTATTAAATTAAAAGTTCCTGTTGGATCAGAAACCATGTCGGAATTTAGTAGAGTTCTAATTGTTTCGATTGATGTTTTAAGTGTGGAAATTGGAGCAGGTCGTTCTTGGTTGAAGGTGGAGACCCCATGGCCTCCCGCACCAATACCAAGGATCGCTCTTCCATCGGATATGGAATCTATAGTAGAAATTGCAGCTGCGGTAAGAAGAGGATTTCGAGAGAAGGGGTTAGTAACCCCAGTTGCAAGGCTTATTCGCTTTGTTTTGAGTGCTGCCACACTCAGCATAGCGTATGGATTTTGTTTAGTTGCATGATCGGCTATGAAAAAGATATCAAAATCTAATTTTTCAGCACAACGTGCGAGAGAAACAAAATCTGGGAGCGATCCTACAGGTAAATGACCGACGCTAAATTTCATGTTATTTATGAAGTGGAGAGTTGTAAGGGGCCAATAGACTTGAATATTGCTCGTGATCAAGAAAATAAAAAGGATATAGGACTACAAATGAATGAGAATGGGAAAATAGAAGTATACTTGAAAGTTGGCATTGCCATTTACAATAGTGGAGAGTACCATGCAGCTCATGGTGCATGGGAGCGATGTTGGCTAAAACTCGAAAAAGAAAGCAGGGATAAGTTATTTTTACAAGGTTTAATTCAATTTACAGCCATAATATATCATAGTACCAATGAAAATTGGAAAGGAATGAGGGGGCTCGTAGAAAGTTCTCTTGTGTATTTAGACGGAATGCCAGAAATATACAGAGGCGTGGATATTGGATCCATTAGAGAATGTCTTATTGAGATGAAAAAGGATGTAAAAGCATTCTCTCAAGAAAATATCCCCACTATAAACTACGAAGGCGGAAAGATGGAATTGGAAGATCTAGAGATTGAATCCGCATTTATAGCTGCAGAAGTAATAGCAGAGGAGATTGAAGTGTACGAATACGATATTATTAAGGAAGCGATTAGTTATGTCAAGGAAGGATTGGAAGAGAAAAAGTATAAAAAAATTGAGCAATTAATAGTGACTTTTGTGAAAGACCCAGATTTGCGTGGGATGGCATATGAGCAGATAAGAAATAGAATGGGAAGAATAAGAGAGAATAGGAAAGATATTAAAAAACTATTTGGATAATCTTTCGAGATTAGGAGATATGTTCCGCAGAGTTATCTCGAGGGACATAGCCCAAGATAGTTCTAGCTCGATCTAAGGAATAATAGCTGCTATCGTTGTCAGAAACCCCATATATTATTTCATACCCATAAACAGCCTGGAGACATCTATCAAAAAGATGGCCACAATCTCGTTTTGAGAGCCACATGGATTGTCCACGTGCGTAGTCAACAGGAGGGGCATCTTCATTTAAATTTCCAATTCTAACACAAATAACAGAGATGCCATACTCATCATGGTAATATCGCCCTAGAATTTCACCAATAGCTTTGCTAGCACCGTAGAGATTTCCTGGACGAGGTAGTTCTGTTCCATCGAGAGGAAATGGACTATTAGGATCTGACAGGGTGGGTTTATCATTGGTTTCGTAATGACCAACTACGTGGTTCGAAGAAGCGAAAATAAATCTTTCAACGCCAGAATTCACTGCAGCTTCAAGTAAAATTTGGGTGCCTTCTATATTATTTCGGAGAACCGATTTCCAAGATGCAGAAGTTTGGGGATCCCCGGCAAGATGAATTATTGCATTTACTCCCTCGACAGCTTCGGTTACAGCGGAAGTATCCAAAATATCAGCAGCAATTATATCATAGGGGAAATCACTATCAGGCGGCCGGTTATCAATGAGACGCCACGTGTAACTGTCAGAGAGGTGTGAAAGAATTGTACGCCCTACATTTCCTAGTGCGCCTGTAAGCAATACTACCTCATTCATTAAGAGTTAATCAGAGGGGAAAGGAGAAGTAACTTTTTCTTTAGAGAGCAGAAAGTTCAAGTTGTATGAAACCAACGGAAACAGAAATTGCTTGTTTCGAGTCTGGTGTTAAGCTTGGATCGCTATATCACCAGTTTTCAGGAGTGCCGATCAGCTTGGATAATATCAAAAATTTATCATCTGCGATTGAAAAATCAATTGAAAATCAGCCATATTGTACAAATGTTTCAGTGGAGATATCTGAAGAAGAAGTAAAAAAATCAATGAATGAGGATTTTGAGTATGCAGAATTGAAAGGTAACATGATGACAGTTAGAATTGAGATTCGATACAAAGATACAGAGGTGGTATCTAAAATGAGAGTTGAAAAAGGATATCCGTTGATGTTTGTTGAATCCGTAGAAATGAAAAGAATGGATTAACGTGAAAAGTAAAATTTTATCAAGAAACTTCGAGTTTTGAGACTATTTCTATAAGTTTGGTAAGTGATTTTCCAGATTCTTTTAATAATTTCTCTCCGAAATCGCGGGATGCCAAAGAGGGATTGCCTATGACACCATTTTTTGTGAATTCATCGACATCGTATTTCATTTTTGCGCCTTGTTCAAGAGGCCCCCAGATATCACCAGAATCAGCGTTTGCTCGAGATATCATATTAGAGTTGACCATATTGGGGAAAAGATGCAATAGCATAGAGGTTTCAACTTCGCCGGCATGCCCCATAGGAAGATCATTTGAATAGTTGAACCAGGTAAAGGTGGTTGCAAATGCAGGTTTGATGGCATTTCGAGTTATATCAGCGCAAACTTCATTCAAAGAGTCGATGTTGCCCCCATGACCATTTACGATGATTATTTTGTTCCACCCGTTGTGGATAAAAGAGTTAAGGACATCAGTCATGCAATTTCGGAAAGTTTGCGTTGAAAGCCAAAGTGTTCCCGGGAAATTTCTATGTTCTTCGGATATACCAAAAGGAAGAGGGGGTGCAAAAATGACTTCGCCTTTAAATTGGCTAATGCCTTCTTCTGCAACAGATTTGGCTAGCAATAAATCGGTGGACAGGGGTGCGTGTGGCCCATGTTGCTCGGTGCTTCCCACCGGGAAAACCACTATGTTTGATGTTGTTTTTTTTGCATCATCAGAAGTGACTTGGGATAGATCCATAATATGCCAAGGTTGCCATTGGCCTTGTAATCAACGGTGGTAGATGGATGAGAAATGGGCAAACAAGTTAGATATTTCTAGAATTCCAGAGATCGAAATATAATCCTTTTTTATGCAATAGTTCTTCGGAAGTTCCGTATTCTATAATCGCCCCCTCTTGTAAAACTAGGATATTAGTTGAGTCTTGTATCGTTGAGAGCCTATGGGCAATGGACAAGATGGTCTTTTCAGAATTGTGGGTCTTTATAAAATCTAGTATTAGAGATTCGGTAGGAGTATCTACATCGCTAGTGGATTCATCGAAAATGAAAATGGGAGGATCTTTTAGAAGTGCTCTTGCAATGGCAATTCGTTGTCGCTGTCCGCCTGATAATTTGATCCCACGCTCTCCCACGATAGTATCATACCCACTGGGTAAATTCATTATGAAATCGTGAGATTCTGCAGCTTTAGAAGATTGGATAATTTCCTCCTCAGTGGCTGTGAATGATCCATATTGAATATTCTCTCTGACCGTTCCATGGAAAAGAAAAATATCCTGGCCAACGTACCCAATTTGGTCACGTAAGCTCTTTAGAGATAGATCCCGGACATCATTCCCATCTATTGTGATGGACCCATGATCTATATCATATAGCCTTAACAGTAATCTCAATAAGGTTGACTTTCCAGACCCGCTATGACCGACTATGGCCAAAGATTCTCCTTTCCCTACTTTAAAAGATATATCAGATAATATTTTGTCCCGAGAATATCCGAAAGAAACATTTTGGTAGATAATTTTTCCAGAGTCAACGACTAGTTCAGAAGCATTGGGTTTTTCAGGGAGAAGATTAGTTTCATCGATTAGACCGAATATTCTAACGGTGGAGGCTCTAGCTCGTTGATATATGTTGATGACTTGTCCGAACTGAGTCATTGGCCAGACCAATTGTTGATGAAGTAGCATGAATGTTACAAATTCTCCAGCGTAGAGAGGACGGGGAGAAATCCAGAGTATATCTCCAGAAATAACCCAAAATCCTCCGACTAGAAAGGTCATAGTGAATCCAATTCCAGATATAACTTGAAGTGAGGGGAAAAATTTTATCCTAGTGGTGATAGAATCCCAGTTGGCATTATAATAATCCAAGGAAGTCTTTTCTACGCGGCTAGATTCATAGGATTCGGTGTTATAGAGTTTAATTAACTGGATTGCGTTTAAATTCTGGTTTAGTCGAGAATGGAGTTTCCCCACACTATCTCGTACACGGGCATACTTTGGTTGTATAGATTTCGTGAAGTTATATGTAAAAAATGCGATTATAGGGATGGTAAAAAGAGAAACTACTGCCAAAGCGGGATTCATATAAAATAATAAAATTGCAATTCCAAGAACCATTGCTGCGAGACGAAAGATGGAATTGAAACCGTCATTTAAGAAAATTTCTAGACGATTGACATCATTAGACAAAATAGACATTAATTCGCCTTTATGTTTTCTGTCGAAGAAGCCCATGTTTAAATTTTGTAAGTGTGCGTAAGTATCGACGCGAATTGCATGTTGGATATTTTGAGAAAAAGAATTCCAGCCCCAATTTCGGAACCAATGAAGAATTGCACTGAGAACAAAAGAAGATACAATGAGAAAAACCACAAGCCAAAATTGGGAAATTGGATATTGAGGAAGCGTGGAGTTGGATAAAAAAGGAATTGAAAATGGTTTATCTTGTAGAATAATTGAATCTATTGCTACACCGAGGAGAAAAGGAGGGACAAGATCAGATAAACGGGCAAGCAGGTTTGCTAGAAAGCCTACAAGGAAATTTCGAATATTAGATACCCCATAGAGGGACAAGAGGCGTAACATCGGGTTGGAAAAACTGGAAGTGGAGGTAATAGAATCGATGTTAACCATAAAGTATACATAATATGAATGGCAGAGGGAAGTAAAATTTTCTCGGTTTAGTCGGAATGGATAGATACGGAATCTCCAGTAGATATATTATGATCAAGTGTCCAATTGTGAGGCAACTCTATGACCCATTTACTAACTCCTTCGTAGGGGGTATAAGGAGGCAGGTCAGGATATGCATGATGAATAGAAACGATAGTTCCATGAGAATCTATGAAAATGATATCGATGGGAAATTGCATATTACGCATTACATAAATATGGTTTGTTTCAATAGAGTGAACAAAAAGCATCCCCTGGTTTTCATCAAGAAAGTTAGTTTGGCTTAGACCTATGTAACGAGTGGCCATAGTATCTGAGATTTGAAGTTCTGCTTGAGCTAGTATGGTTTCGGAATTGTCAGAAAAAATAACGGTTGCGGTGGAAGGTGAAGTAGATCCATAAAATGTAAACAAAATTGGGGTGATAAGTAAAATGACAATTATGGCAAGTAGAAGGATAGAGAATCGCGGATTGCGGTATATTTTCTCCATAGTTAAGTGGATCAAGGATAACTTAGACATTTAAAATGGGTTCGGGCGGAATTGAACCGCCGACCTCGGCTGTGTAAGAGCCGCGTCATAACCCCTAGACCACGAACCCGTATTACAGCATATATTTCTGAATCAGAATAACGATTGTGAATGTAAAATGCAGGGAAGCAACATGCTAGGGCTTAAGAAGTAGCTAAATTGAATAAAATATAGACAGACCAAAATGGCAAGGGAAATTGGTACGATATTATTTGGAAAAGGGGGAGATGTAATTAAAGATCAAAGAATTCAATCGCTAATTTTAGCTAGCGGTGTATTGATAATGGAATCTGCAGTTCTGAGTCCCATCATTGCAGATCTTGCTGTTGTTTTCTCGGTGAGTGATGCTAGAGCAGGATTGTTGATGCTTGCGTACACAATACCATTGGTCATTTTGGTACCAATAATGGGAATTCTCGCGGACCGATATGGCAAGAAATATTTTTTAGTCCCCGGATTGGCATTATTTGGTTTAGCAGGCGCAGGGATTGCGATGGTAAACACGTTTGAAGCCATATTGATATTGCGAATATTGCAATCCATGGGGCATGCTGCAGCAGGTCCAATTGTAATTGCAATGATAGGAGATCTGTATAGTGGAGTTCAAGAAACAACGGCACAAGGGATTCGGACTGCAGGTATAAACGTGGGAATTATAGGTGTACCCATATTAAGTGGGATATTATTTGTGTATTCATGGAGATACCCATTTTTGCTTTATTTAATTGCAGTTCCAGTAGCCATGTGGGCGTGGTATGTTCTTCCACAATCGACACAATCAGAGAGTTCATCCATGAGAGATTACATGAATGAATTGGTTTTATTTGTTAGCAAACCGAGAATGGCATGTTTGGTTACGACGTTTGTGATTAGGTTTTTATTATTATTTGGATTCCTTACCTACATTTCGGTTTTGGCAATAGGAGAAGCGGGACTTGATGTCAAAGCTGCAGGATTGTTGATAGCCATAAAAGGAATTGTATCGTTCACAAGTTCCACACAAGTCGGGAGATTGTCTAATAAATTTTCTACCATAGACATAATAATAGGAGGATTTATCATAGGAAGTTCGGGCATCATAATTATGGGAGTATACCCCACACCGATAATGATTGCAATGGGTGCGATACTATTTGGATTCGGGGATGGGGTAGTAAGCCCTGGACAAAAAAGTTTAGTGAATCAACTAGCTCCAGAAGGTATGAGAGGGGGGGCAGTTTCGGTTGCTACAACATTCCAAAATTTAGGCAAAGTTATAGGTCCGGGAATGATTGCGATTATGCTCATTGTGTCTAACGTCTCAATGGCATTCACAATTATAGGATTTACAGGTTTGTTAGCAGGGGTTGGGTTTATGATAGGTGTTAAAAGATTGCAATAACGATCATATTTACAAAAAAAACATCAAGACAGCATGTCCAAATATATTTACTGATCAGACTCCAACACTCTTATAGATCATATCATGGGAGAATACCACGTTGCTTCTTCGGTCGAGGATGCCCTAGAAAAATTATCGAATTGCGAGGGGCGGGCAGAAATCGTGGCAGGGGGGCAAACAATGATGTTATTGATACGCCAGGGATTGGTGGATCCAGATTTGCTGGTTGATATTAGCAAGATAACAGAAATAAGAGGAATAGAAGACGTAGGAGAATATATTGAAATAGGGGCTGCTACAACATATGCTGAAATAAAAAAGAATCCCTTAATTGAGAAAGAGTTTGGATTTTATACAATGGCAACTTCCGAGATTTCTGGCCCCCAGGTAAGGAACCAAGGTACAATTGGAGGGGGACTAGTCTATGGAGATCCTGCATTGGATACGCCTCCTGTTTTATTGACTTTGGATGCGGAGCTAGAGATACAAAATGCACAAGGAAGTAGAAGAATTCTTTTAGAAGATTTTTTTGTAGATTACTATGAGACAGCAATAGAAGAGGGAGAGATTTTAACTAAAATTCTAATTCCAAAATTACCTAAATATTCCGGGGGGAAATACAGAGCAATGACTCCAAGACAGGGAGATTATGCCATAGCCGGTGTTTGTGTGAGATTGACGCTAGATGAAAATGGAATTTGTATTGTTGCAAGGTTGGGATTGACAAATGGAGGAGATACACCTATGCGGTCGAGGGGAGCAGAAAAAGTATTAGAAGGCACTAAAATTGAAGAAGAAACAATAGAAAATGCTGTAGAGATTTTAGGGAAAAATCTAGATTTAATCGGAGATATTCAAACTCCCAAATCGTATAAAGAGATAGTTTTTAAAAGAATTGCCAGACAGACAATTAAAGATGTAAAATTAGAATTGATGAGTGATGCGTAATGGAAGGGATAAGATTAGAAATAAATGGAAAGGGGCATGTAGTCGATGTCTCCCCATATAAATCCCTTAGAGACGTCCTAAGATATGACATAGGATTGACAGGCACAAAAGAGAGTTGTGATTCGGGTGTATGTGGTGTTTGTACAGTTTTGCTAGGAGATAAATCTGTCAAATCGTGCCTCATACCAGTGGGAAAAGTGGTTGGAGAAAAAATCACAACTATAGAAGGCTTGGCAAAAGAGGGCGAGTTTTCTGTGTTACAGCAATCTTTTATAGATTGTTTTGCGTCTCAGTGTGGCTACTGCATCCCGGGGTTCATAATGGCGGCAACATCTCTACTGATAGAAAACCCAGACCCAACAATTCAAGAAATAAGAGAGGGGCTAAGTGGGAACTTATGCAGGTGTACAGGATATGTTAAAATAATAGATGCAGTTAGGCAAGCTGCGGGGAGGGGGGCGTGAAGGAATGAGTCAAAGTAGTCAAGAGGAAATTAGACTAGACAGACATAATAAAAATCGCTATGTTGGTGAATCCATTGCGAGAGTGGATGCACCTGATAAAGTTACAGGTAAAGCGATATACGCGATGGATATCAATCCAAATCGCTTGCTACATGCAAAATTATTGACTAGCCCAGTTGCTCATGCTCGATTGATTAAAGTTGATTTAGAAGAAGCAGAGAAAGTTGAAGGAGTAGAAGTAATAATAACTTACAAAGATGTGCCCGGGACGCGCAGAGGACAGTTTATTTTAGATCAGCCCATACTGGCAACAGAGAAGCTCAGATATATAGGAGAACCGATAGCAGCAGTTGCTGCAGAAACACCAGAAATAGCAGAAGAAGCGGTGAATCTAATCAAACTTCAATATGAAGAACTTCCAGCTGTATTTGACTTAGAAGAGGCATTTTCTGAAAATCCTCGTGTCACAGTTCATGAAAACGTTCGGGATTATCAATTTGCAAAGCAAGGAGATCCTAGATTTGAAAAGAGAGATCATGTGGATGACAAGTACGTAAATCGTCCGAATTTGATGTACATGGATTCATTAGAAGTAGGTGATGTGGAATTGGCTTTTGAAGATGCAGATTGTGTTGTGGAAGGAAGATATGAAGTTAAATCGCTTCAACATTGTTCGATGGAACCTCACGTTGCAGTGGGGCGACGGGTGGGAAGTACGATAAAAATTTGGACATCTCAACAAGTGCCACATAATATTGAAGCTGAGCTTTGCATGGCATATCCAGAATTGATGCCAGGAAATATAGAGATAGAATCTCCATATGTAGGAGGGGGTTTTGGTGGGAAAATCACTCCGTTCATAGAATCTATTTTGGTTGGAATTCTGCAGAAAACAGATCGGTCGGTAAGACTCCAATTAACACGCGCAGAAGAGTACATGGTAGGAGTGAGCAGGCCCCAAGTGATAGTTAGAGTAAAAGATGGAGTCACAAAAGAGGGTAAAATTATAGCTAGAGATTCAGAAATTTTGTTCAATGTTGGGGCGTATAATGAGCAAGTTTTTAGATGTACAATTAGTGGCCCTAGTGTTACAGTTGGGTCGTATAAAATCCCAAATATCAAGTATACAAGTTGTGCCGTATATACTAATTTACCAAAATACGCAGCATTTAGAGGTTTTGGGAAGCCAGAGGTTAACTGGGCGATGGAACGTCATATGGACAAGATTGCCCGTGAATTGGGATTAGATCCGGTAGAATATAGATCGAAGAATCTCCTGAGAGCGGGTGATACAAATGCGAAGGGAGAGACACTTGGAAAAATTGATACTGAAGCTTGTTTGAGAAAACCTTCAGATAGAATGAGATCTATCGACATAGGAAGAGAATATCCAGAATACGATACAGAAGAATGGAAGATTGGAGTAGGAATTGCATATGGTAATAAGCCAGTATCAAGATCGTCTGCGGCAGCCACCATTAAAGTTCAGCGGGATATGAACGTGATCGCATACATAGGAGCACCTGAGATTGGCCAAGGTGCAGAAACGGTATTAACTCAGATTATTGCGGAAGATTTTGACATGGAATTGGAGAAAGTTAAAATTATTGCAGGAAACACTGCTAATAGCCCATATGATAGAGGACCAACGGGAAGTAGATTTACATATCATACGGGGAATGCCGTTCGAAAGGCAATAGCAGATGTAAAACAAAAAATGTTTGATCTTGCGGTTGGAGAATTTGATGAAAAGATAGACTCTTCGGATTTGAAAACATCAAATGGAAAAATCATTTTGAAAGGGAAAGAAGAAAGTTGGATCTCTATTAATGATCTGTTCTCAAATTATGGCCAAATGGTAGGAGTATCAAATACCATGTTAAAAGAAGGGGGCGAATTGATAGGTACTGCAACATATGATTCTAGAAAGGGTGGAAAGCACCATGCCTTCTGGACTCCAGTGGGTCAAGCGGCATTAGTTGCGGTGAATCAGATAACAGGTAAAGTCGAAGTGCTTCGGATGGTCACCGCTATAGACGTAGGGTATGCTTTGAATCCAAAAAATGTTGAGCAGCAA
>WTZT01000079.1 GCA_009889685.1 Candidatus Hikarchaeia archaeon HikBin4 | reverse complement strand
ATATCGACAACGAACGCCATCCTATATACAAGGCATTACCAATCATAGATGCGATACGCATTTGGGGTGAAAAATACACCGAAGATAATGTATACACATTCGAACGGGGGCAAATACGACCCAATGTTAATGTGGGTTCCATCAGATCAGGTGCCCCCCCAAAACCAAACTATCAACCAGCAATACTCAATATGTACGTTGATGTCCGAACCTCGCCAGCTAGATCTCCTCTAGATGTGGAAAAAGAATTCCGAGCATTCGTCCGAGGACTCGACCCAGAAATTGATGTAGTGTGTTATCGATCCCAAACTGGAACTGCACCAGAGGCGTCCTTCGTTGAAGATTTATCAAATCACATTGAAACTTCATATAGAACTGTATATGAAAAGGAACCAATACCTCTTCACTGGGAACAACATAGCCGCTGGCATGATGTCATTATCTACCACGAACATGGGATACCTTGCGTTAAATGTGGACCTGGACCTGGACCTGAACATTCAGACATAACCCGCCGGTCATTGAGTCCAGATGAGTTAGTTAAAGCAGCCAAGATGTATGCAGCAACCGCTTTATCCATCTGTCAAGTCGCAGAATAACTTTTCTCCACCAGAACCTCCTCATTCATTCATTTTAGAAATAGAATCCATAACTTCCAAAAAAAAAACGCCCGGACCGGGATTTGAACCCGAGTCACGACCGTGACAGGGTCGTATGATAGGCCACTACACCATCCGGGCACTGCATATTACTATCTGATTTTTAATCGACAGCGCTGCAAGCTACCCCACATTTAAACTTAAAACTTTGCAAAAACATTTCTCATATCTAGAAAAACTATATGTTTTTCGATGGTTTCCTAAAAAAACATGCTTTTGAAAAAGGTGTTGAAGGGTTTTTGAGGTTTATGGCCGGAAAACTATATGTGTGCTGAGTTCCCACATTCCCACAGTGACGAGAATCATTGAATAATCTCGCTCCACACACTTAGCTGTGCGTTTATTTTAACAAGTTTTAAATGGGTGGTCCTCTAACACAAGTACAGTCTTTCGTGAGCAACGCCTCAACACCCCCTACTTTAAAAGCAACTATGTCTGATAGATCTAATCACAAACTTGTACCTTTACATGAACTCTTGGACGAAGACGAATCCGCCTCTCTGCTCGCAGAGTATCGGATTTCTCCATCAGATCTTCCAAAAATACGACTTTCGGACTCTGCACTACCACCTAATATTTCTGTAGGTGATATTATCAAGATTACTAGGGATTCTAGAACAACTAATACGGCAACCGTCTATCGGATGGTAATCGAATGAAACTCACCACTGATGATCGGCGCGCTTTATCCAAGTCATATTTCTCAAAATCACGTCTCGCAGAACACCATTTCCGTTCCTTCAATTCTTTTATTGAGCACGGGATGCAAGATGTAGTTACTGAAAAAAAAGTAATCGAAACAGATATTGGGGATAAAGGGGATGTTCCTCCCATCTATGTCGAACTAGGAAATATAAGAGTAACTTCCCCTCGTGTACGGGAAGCAGACGGTTCTGAAGAAATTCTATACCCTCAGGAAGCCCGACTACGAAATCTCACCTATTCCGCTCCTTTATTCATGGAAATGAGCATCCTACAAGGTCGCGGTGACAATGCCAAAATATTAGACAAATCTGAAATTAAGATCGGAAGAATGCCCATCATGTTGAGGCCCAATGTTTGCAATATTTCTGGTTTTACACCCGAAGAATTAATCGAAATCGGAGAAGACCCCGAAGACCCTGGTGGCTATTTTATAGTCAATGGTTCCGAACGCGTTTTAATGACGTCTGAAGATCTCTCTCCTAATAAAATCATAGCAGAGTATGATTCCCGGTATGGTGATCAAATCCAAGTAGCCAAGACGTTCAGCCAACGCCGTGGATATCGTGCACTTGTACTCGTCGAACGATCCCGTGGCGGCATACTTGAAGTTAATTTCCCTAGCATCTCTGGATTTGTAAATTTCGTGACGCTGATACGTGCACTTGGATTGGAACGCGATGAAGAAATTGTAAAAAGAGTTTCAGATGATCCTGAGGTTATCAAATTCATGTTAGAAAATCTCGAGGAAGCTACTGTACAAACTCACGAAGAAGCAATTCAGAAATTAGGTAGCCGCGTCGCAAGTGGACAAGGACGAAATTACCAACTAAAACGAGCAACATACATTATCGACCGTTATCTACTTCCGCACTTACACCAATCTGGATTTTCCGATGAAGATACTCGAATTGCTAAAGCATATTATCTCTGCAGGATGGCAGAAGCTTGTTTTGAACTCGCATTGGGACGCCGTGCTCCAGACGATAAGGATCACTACTCCAATAAACGTTTGAAAGTATCTGGGGATTTGATGCAGGACCTATTTAGAACTGCATTAAACAAACTTGCCCGAGATGTAAAGTACCAACTAGAACGTGCACATATGCGAAATCGAAATCTCACTGTTGGCACTGTCGTACGTTCAGACGTACTTACAGAGCGGTTAGAACACCCGCTTGCAACCGGTAATTGGGTCGGCGGGCGCTCTGGAGTCTCCCAATTAGTTGATCGAACCGATTTCATGGGGGTTTTATCACACCTACGTCGGCTAAGAAGCCCACTCTCGCGCAGCCAACCACATTTCGAAGCTCGCGATCTTCATGCTACTCAGTGGGGTAGAATTTGTCCCTCCGAAACTCCAGAAGGACCTAATTGCGGCTTGGTAAAGAATTTTGCACAGTCAATGGAACTTTCTCAATCCGTTCCTGATTCTGAGAAACTCGTAAACGAACTCTTTTCACTTGGTGTCAACCGACTCCCCGGGTTCGCCGAATTAAATCCAAACGCCGTTTCCATTGAAGAGGAGGCATTTTAATCATGGTAAGAGAAGCAAAAGTTTACTTGAGTGGTAGTCTCGTCGGAACTCATTCAAAACCACATGTTCTTGTATCCCGACTCAGAGATCTCCGAAGAACTAATTCCATGAGTGGTATGGTAAATGTATCCTATAACGCTGGAACAAACGAAGTCATAGTTAATGCCGATGCTGGGCGAGCTAGACGGCCTCTTTTAGTTGTAATAGACGGTGAATTATCTATCACCCGAGAAGAAATGGATCAATTCAACTCAGGGGAGATCGCCTTCTCTGATTTAACGAAGGGTGGGCGGATTGAATTTATTGATGCAGAAGAAGAAGAAGATCTTTTAGTTGCCCTTAATGAAGAGGACATTTCTCCAGAAACCACCCACATGGAAATTGACCCTCAATTGATCTTTGGAATAGGAGCGGGCATGGTACCTTATCCTGAACACAACGCTTCTCCTAGGATCACAATGGGTTCTGGTATGATGAAGCAATCTCTAGGAATGTGCGCAGCAAATTATCGAATCAGGCCCGACACTAGACAGCATTTACTTCAATATCCTCAATTGGCTCTAGTAACTACTCAAACCTCGCAACAAATTGGATACGACGACCGTCCAGCAGCACAGAACTTTGTTGTAGCAGTAATGTCTTACGAAGGTTTCAATATAGAAGATGCTCTAGTCATGAACCAAGGTTCTATCGACCGAGCACTAGGCCGATCTCACTTTTTCAGAACCTATGAAGGAGCAGAACGAAGATACCCAGGTGGACAAGAGGACCGATTTGAGATACCAGACCAAGAAATTAGGGGCGCTAGGGGCGAGGAATATTACGCCCATCTATCAGAAGATGGAATAGTCGAACCAGAAACAACTGTCCATGAGAACGACGTTTTGCTGGGAAAAACATCCCCTCCTCGATTCTTAGAAGAGCCTAATGACATGGGTGGGTTATCTCCCCAGAAACGAAGAGAAACGAGCGTGACAATGCGGTCTGGAGAACGCGGAATTGTCGATACTGTAACTGTAATGGAAAGTGAAGATGGATCTAAATTAGCAAAGGTAAGTGTCCGGGACCAACGAATCCCCGAACTAGGTGATAAATTCGCCTCTAGGCATGGTCAGAAAGGGGTACTAGGGCATATAGCCCCTCAAGAAGACATGCCCTTTACTAGTGAAGGTATCGTACCCGATCTAGTCATAAATCCCCATGCTCTCCCTTCTCGCATGACCGTTGGACACGTTCTCGAAATGTTAGGTGGGAAGGTGGGTTCTCTCGAAGGACGCAGAGTCAACGGAACTGCATTTACTGGAGAGGACGGAGATAGTCTTAGACAATCAATAGAAGATCATGGATTCATGTCTTCCGGAAAAGAGACGATGCATTCTGGTGTCACTGGAGAAAAAATTCAAGCTGATATATTTGTTGGAGTCATTCTATATCATAAACTCTATCATATGGTCAGCAATAAATTACATTCACGATCACGTGGACCCGTCCAAGTCCTAACCCGACAGCCCACCGAAGGGCGTGCCCGCGAAGGTGGTCTTCGTGTAG
>WTZT01000078.1 GCA_009889685.1 Candidatus Hikarchaeia archaeon HikBin4 | reverse complement strand
GAGCAATATGTCCCAATTGGTGAGCATAGTGATCCAAGGGGTCGCAGAAAAATTTCCGGGGCTCAAAATTGTATTCCAAGAATCGGGGATATTATATGTTCCTTCTTTGATGGCACGCCTAGATGCAGAATACCTTAAGCGTGCTTCAGAAGCACCGATATTAACAAAGAGGCCATCGGAATATATGTCTAATTTTTACTATGGTACACAACCATTGGATGAACCAAAAAGTGCAGAATATTTTAAAAGTGCGATAGAAGAAATGGGTGGAGCGAGTCAATTGCTATATTCTTCAGACTATCCGCATTGGGATTATGACCCCCCAAGTGCGATTACGAGTATACCTTTTTTAACAAGAGAGGAAAAAGAACTCATACTAGGGAAAAATGCCCAGAGGGTATTTGGAATATGACTGAAAAAATAAAGGTGTGCCACAGAGAAGAATTGGAGTCGGATTCTCGAAAAGTGATATCTGTGGAAAAAGGAAGAGAAATAGGAATTTTCAATGTCGACGGGGAATACTACGCGGTGGAAAATGTATGCCCTCACAGAGGTGGTCCGGTATGCAATGGTCAAATTCAAAATAAAATTAAAGCAGAATGGAAAGGCCCAGGGAATAGAATTGAAGAGACATTTTCTTCAATTCCAACAATAGCATGTCCATGGCATGGATGGGAATTTAAGCTTGAAAATGGAGAACATATTGGGGATTCAAAAATTTATGTGAAAACATATGAAGTAGTAGTAGAAGATGATAATGTATATGTAATATGCTAGTAGAATGATAGATTGAGATGAAGGATCAAGGACTGCCAGACGTACAGGCTGCAAAACCTGAGATAGAGGTAGGACTGAATAGAGTAGGTGTCAAGGGAGTAAAAAAGCTCATAGAAATAGAACGGGGGGGAGATAGGCCATATGTATTGATGGCTACATTCGAAGCTTTGGTTGATTTACCAGGATTTAGAAAAGGAGCGGATATGAGTCGCAATATGGAAGTGATAGACGAAATACTTGAGACCGCGACACAAAAAAGGACATTACGGATTGAAAACATATGCAAAGAAGCTGCAGAGTTATTGCTCAATAAGCACAATTATACGACTCGTGCAGAGGTGAGTATGGAGGCTGAATTTGCTATTCGAGAAGAAACGCCGGTGACGAAAAAAAGAACGCAAAATACCGCGATTATAATTGCAAAGGCGGTTGCGGGGGGGGGAGATGATCATGAAGAAATCGGGGCTAGAGTGACGGGCATTACCGTGTGCCCGTGTTCAAAAGAGATGATGTCTGAAAGGGCAAAAAAGAAACTGGCTAGTTTGGGACTTGGGGAGCAAGAAGTTCAGGAATTTTTAGAAGAGATACCACAGGCGGGGCATTCTCAAAGAGGACATGCGACTCTTAAAATAGAGAGTAAAAATTCACCTGAAATAAATGTGATTGAATTGATTGAAATGGCACGGGATAGTATGAGTGCAAAGATTTTTAATTTGGCTAAAAGGCCGGATGAAGATTATATGACATATCATGCGCATCTTAATGCTAAGTTTGTAGAAGATTGTGTACGAAGTATGGCAAAAAAAGTGGTTGACAGGTTTGAGAATCTAGATGACGAAATGATTGTTACAATGATCCAATCTAACGATGAGTCAATACATCAGCACGATGCTTATGCAGAAAGGATTGCTACAATGGGGAGTTTACGAGAAGAGGTCGGAAAAAATAATCATGGTTAGATATCGGTGGGTGGTATTGTTGGGAGTGCCACTGATAGATATTTTTCTATTGATTCGAGTGGCAGAGATAGTGGGCCTGTTTGTGACAGCATCCATTGTAATTGTGACTGCATTCATAGGGTTACTGTTAGTACGATCAGAAGGGGCACATACAATACAAAAATTACTCGAAAAACTTGAAACTCGAGAAAACCCGGCAGATCAGATTATAGATGGAATTTGCATCATGGTGGCGGGGGTGTGTTTGTTAACCCCAGGACTAGTAACAGATTTGATAGGATTCATACTATTATTGCCGCCAACGAGATATCCAATACGCATAGTAGTGAAAAAATGGGTAGAACAAGTGATCCAAAATAAATCTTCGTTTGGAGAGAATATTTACATAATTAAAAGAAAGGAATGAGGGGGTCAGTATTAGTCGAATGGAGAAGAGAAAGTTTTAGGATGTTGACCCCCTATCTCGACACACCGAAGAGGTTTCTGGGCCAATAGCTTAACCAGGTAGAGCGCCACTCTGATAAGGTGGAGGTTCCCGGTTCAAATCCGGGTTGGCCCATTGTTTTTCATTCGGGAGGTAGGGGTAAGAAGTTATTTGACAGCATAGAAGAAACAGGCATACGTGGATGAAAAAGGACCTATGAAAAATACATCAGAAGAAGACTGGAGAGAAATTCTCACGCAAGAAGAATATCACGTTTTGAGAGAGAAGGGGACTGAAGCCCCATTTAGTGGGAAGCATCTGAAAACAGAAGGTGAAGGTACATTTACATGTGCAGGGTGTGGATCGAAACTGTTCGATTCATCGACGAAATTCAAGTCGGGTACTGGATGGCCAAGTTTCATGGATGTGATCGAAGGATGTGTAGATTTGTGCCAAGATATGAATCGAATAGAAGCCACGTGTTCAAATTGTGGAGGGCACCTAGGGCACGTATTTGATGACGGTCCAAAACCAACGGGGAAACGATATTGTATCAATTCATTGTCGTTAAATTTTGAATAACATTTTGGGGGGATTGAAGCATAGAGTAACGGAAAGTTAAAGAGTAGCAACGGAGGACTAAGAGGTAATGAGTATATTGGTTCCAATGCCATTGCTAGACGACTTTCTTGTCAATTATAATCTGGGCCAGGTGATATTGGCCATGTTCATTCTGTCACTCCCAGTGGGGTTTGTATTCGGATCTAGAAAAATAACTGCGATAAATGTGATGATATTCGGATTATTGTTGGCGATTGCCCCGTCATTGGGGGGAGGGGATGTTTACTTTGGTTATTTGGGAATTATTTTACTCGTGTTGGGCCCGATGATATATTCGATTGCGAAATGATAAAGATATTGGGACAAGAATTCCTTAAGGTTAATTTTGCTTGAGAACATTGATAGAGTGGAAATGCAAAGACGATTGTTTCTCTCGAAGATTTTAATGATCCCAGTGTTACTAGTGGGTTGTGCAGGGTCACAAGGAAGAGGAGATGAATCAGAGGACAAAAACGAACATGTTTTAGATCGGAAGGCAGGAGATAAGAGTATGGCAACAGAGGCTGTGTTACATACGACAAAAGGTGATATTAGGATAAAATTATTTGGGGATAAGGTCCCAAAAACTGTTAAAAGTTTTGGGAGATTGGTGGGTTTAGGATTCTACAAGAATATTCAAGTTCATAGAATAATTGAGAATTTTATGATCCAGACTGGGTGTCCTAGAGGGGATGGAACAGGAGACCCATCGGACCGGGGGATAGATGGATATCCATTTGATGACGAGTTCCATGAAGACTTGAGACATCATAAAGAGGGAATGGTAAGTATGGCAAATAGTGGACCAAATACGAATGGGTCTCAGTTTTTTATAACCCTTGCACCGTGTAATTGGCTCGATGGAAAGCACGCAATATTTGGAGAAGTAGTGGAAGGGATCGAAGTGCTTAGAGATATTGGGAACTCCCCCACCGATCGGGGAGATAGACCGAAGAAAGAGATATTATTGAAAGATGTGACAATATCCGGCTAACGAAAGTCATTTTTCCGGTAGGGAGTAAAGATATAGAGGGGAGGATAGCCAAGCCAGGCCAAAGGCGTCGGACTTAAGATCCGATCTCGTAGGAGTCCGCGGGTTCAAATCCTGCTCCTCCCATACCTCCGGGATAGTAGAAACCAATCACACTTTTACTATAATTTAGATAGCTTCTTAATATTATATAATTATCGGAAGATTTCATTTTTGGAGGTTTTCTGCTGATGGTGGGCACAGATTCAGACGTCGTCCCCACAAGCCTACAGAATAGAAAATTCTGGATGTTGCATAGGGATAAGAAGCCTGTAAATCCATCCGAACCCGTGGCGACCCGCAAACTGTGGTCAAGTGCCCAAAACTTTACAACCCACACAAAAGCTCTGGAATTACTGGAACAATATCCAGGTCACGACGGACTATGCATGATCCTTCAAGAAGAAGATAATTTATTGTTCATTGATGGAGACCATGTTCGAGATAAAGAGTCTGGGGACATTTCAAAGTGGAGCTGTTTCCTTGATCACGGCTGGACTTGCTGTGGTTGTGGTGAGTTATGTTATGTATAAATTAACATTAGGAGCAGAGTTGTGAGTGTTATTATTTATTTGATCTTTGATTGAGGATTGATCTAATACCTGTCAAAGATCCAGAGATGGACGGATACGGTAAATGAAGAGAAACAGCGGGAATATCAGCGGGAATAAAATGATGAGACAAAGTGCTGCTACGATGACAATAAGGATAGATTTATTTATCTTATTATTCATATTTGACTCCGTAGATCTAGATGTAGGTCTGCCATGATATGAA
>WTZT01000077.1 GCA_009889685.1 Candidatus Hikarchaeia archaeon HikBin4 | reverse complement strand
TGAAAATCGGACTTATGAGAAGATTTTCGTGAAAGAATTATATTGGATAAAAGCGATAGATTAAATGCAGAAATACAAGACAAAAGACGGTCATAGATACCAATTATAAGTGCAATTGTCCCCCCAGACAGACCAGGAACTATATTTGCAGTTCCCATGAAAATTCCTTTTACATATGTATGAAGTGCCTCGGATAGTTGCTTGTTCATGAGGCGGTTTCCTTAGATTTTACTGCACCGGTGTCGCCATCCCAGACACAGTCACATGATTCCCAGAAATCTTCTGTCAAATCAACACTGAGTTCAGGTCCGAGACCGTTTACAGAAGAATCAGGCACATGGACAACTCCTTCATGTGTTCGGAGTCCAGTGGTGATGTAATAAGGACCTATGGCACGTACATCGACATTGGTATAACCATTCGAGGGTCCAAGTTCGTCGTAACCGGTCGTGGAGTATGGAACCACCATTGTAAATTTTCCAGAAGGATCTGAAGTGGTATGTTGGACATAGTGGAATATAGAATTGGTTGTTGGAACATGCATGGCGACTATCCCAGATATAGGAGTGTTTGGTGGTGCCGTGCCAGTAATGGTTGCGCCAGGAACACGCTCGAAAATTTTAACCCAGGAAGAGTCGGTATGCACATAATAAGGGGTAATTTGAATCATATTAGGAGTAGCATAAACTAACCTGTAGTGCTTAAGTGCAGGGATAAATTCTGTTGAAAATGTCCCAATTCCACCTATCTGAGAAGTGGGATTTTCTCGAGTGAAACTCTGAGCTTCTTCGATCGTGTCGAAAAGTGTGAACATATCCCCGAAGGAATTTTCACCCTGGACCTGAGACAATTTATAATATTTAGAGTCAAGTCCAGGTATACTCTCCCAATTAATGACAACAGGGGTTGGCATTACAGAACTGCCATGATAGTGATAAAGTCGAACCATTTGGGAATGGTAATAAGAAGATGGATGGAGTATATGACGTATCTGATATCCTCCAGAAACCTGTTCAAGTAGATAGTTTTGGTAGTCTCGAACAGAGGCTTCTTCTTTGAATGTTGCGGGGCCGTGGAGTTTTGCCGCGGAAGATACTATTTGCCAATCTAAAACGACATATCGGACTCCAGACCCCTCATCAAGATCAGAAAGAACACTCTCAGATTCGGACTCACTTTGGGAAAGCAGATAATTTGCTGAAACTACTGCACCCTCTTGGAAAGGATTGGAAACCGGAATTCGTTCGGCCCTCAAGGTTATCCAATGGCCATAGTCCCACCAGGACATTACACCGTAGGCCCCATCAGGATATGCGAAATCCCCTGCAGAATTTTTTCCAAGATGATTAGGTTCTACAGTTCCATAATAATCAAGAGGGTTGTTTGAACCACCATAGTTTCCTACTATTGGCGTTTCTGTTTTCATCCATTGGAGTGCAGGATCCCAGTTTGATATTTCATTAAGAGGGACAGACTTGGTGATATCGAAAACTGTGTAAGTGTGGATGGGATTGGCACCATCAGCTCCTACTTGGATAGGAATTGCCAAGGGGGCAAGTACCACAAGAAAAATTACGAGAATGACTCCAAATTGATATGGCTTTATAGACCGAAGTTTACCTATATTAAATTGTTGGAAAATACATTTTAACACATATGCATTTAGTACTACAACGGGGATTGCTAGATAGTAATTGAATCTGCCTTGAGTGAAAGCTGTAGCCCCAATTAGAATGGACCAAATGAGTAGAAATAAAATACCAGATTCGTATTTTTTCTCGCTTAAATAATCCTTCAAGATAAAGAATGGAGCAACAAATGCCATGAAAAATGCATAACCGTATTCTTGACGGATTACATCGACCCAACTAATACCGATAGTGGGATCAGATAGTGATAAAAATGACGTGGCTTCAGCAATAGTTCTAGTTCCTGCTGAAATATTAAAACCAAAAGTTCGGATTAGATTCCTTCTTAAAATTCCAAATACATCGGGGAGAATTAGATAGAGAATAAAAGTTACAAAGGATAATAGAACAAGAAGGAGAAGTGGATATCCCCATTTGGGGAGATTATTGTTAGAGAAAAATCTAGAAAGCCATGCAAGAAATGCACATCCTATCGCTATGGAGAAGGCCATTAGGGGATGTAAAAGAGAAATGCTAGTGACTCTGAAATTTAATCCAGAAGTGAGTTCTGCAGGGTAAGGTAGATCTACAAAAAAGAGAAGTACTAATCCTACAAAAGCCATACTGATCACACCTAGGAAAGCGATATAATCAGGAGTATTTCCAGAGATATGATCCACATTCAATCTAATGAAGAAGAATATGGCAAAGATCCCTAGTAGGATTAACCCAGGGGGCCATACCAAAAGATAAAGTATTGTCGTCAAACCTACCAGTCCACCCCATATCAAAGGCCTCTTTAAGTTGAGTAAATCCTTTAGTTCAACCAATTCCCACACGGGTTTGTCATCGAGAAAAATAGTGATTGCAATTAACAAGGTCAATATTGCAATGGTTTGGAAAAATACCTCTGCGACATGGTGGTCTGCGAAACCTGCTATGCTTCGTTGGAAAAATACCCCAGGTAATAAAGCCAATAACAATGAGGCAAAAATCCCTCCACTTTTTCCTCCAAAATGTTTGGCTACAAAATAGGTAGGGAATACAGTTAAAGAGCCAATGAGTGCAGGAGTGATAATGAGTACTTTCATGATTAACTCAGCGGATGGACTTCCTACTCCGATAATTAATGCAAATGTGGCCACAATTTGGTCATATAAAGTCCCAAATTGACCTACTTGAGTCCCATAAGGAAAATTTGTCCAAGGGTCAAAAGGCATGGTAAATGGCCAATGGTGAATGGTATAAGTGACCATTCGAAGATGATACCAAGGGTCGTTTCCAGCTAGATATATCTGATCATTGAAAAAATAAGAAGGATAAGCTCTCATTCGGGTCCAAAACATAAATAGAAAGATAAGAAGGAGAGAGAGTTCAGCATACCACTTTTTAATGAAATGGGCAAGTGAAGTTTGGGAGAGACTAGATGTGAGGTTATTTTTCATTTGTGTGGAAATTTAGTTATGTCGGAAGAGCTTTTGCGGATAGGTAAAAAGTTGTTACGATATGTGGCGTGCGTGCATGGTTTATCAAGGAGAGATGCCCCACTACGCGCATAAAGTGTTTGGAGACTCCATAAATTGCGAATATGAGCACTTTGAAGGAAGGAGAAGGGACAATAAGGGCAGAAATGGTGTTATTAGACGCATAGAAACTGGCCTCAAACTAAAGAGAGGGTACGAAATAGTAGTTGCAGAGGGGTCTTCGGTGTTGCAAACAGTGCTTGTTTATAATAATGTAAAAGATAGGAGATCCCATGCAGTATTTTTGATAGCAGATGAAACGTTCCATACCTTGAGTGATAGGAAAACTAGATATTTATGGAAAATGATCAAACCGATAACAAATAGAACGATAAACGGATGCATTTCGGTGAGTGATCTTGCATATCAATGGTGTGAGCCATACATAGGCTCTTTACCATGTGAAATTGTCCACCCGCCCATTGAAAATGAAAAATATGGGCCACTATCGAGGTTAGAACCTCTGTCGGGCCAAGATGAATTTGTAGTGGTTTCTGTGGGAAATGCTAGGCCTTCGAAGAACTATCACCGATTATGTAAATCGTTCGGGAGGTTTAGAGAGGATACAGATCCAAAATCGAAATTAATTTTGATAGGTTCGGGTCATGAAAATGAAAGTTATACAAGAGAAGAAGGCATAGAAACACCGGGGGAAGTATCTGTGAAAGAGTTGGTGCAGATATTAGAGAGAGCAAGTGTGTACATTCAACCGTCCGTGGCAGATGCATTCCCAGTGGCTAGTTTAGAGGCGATGCTCTCTGCCACTCCAACTATTGTTACAGAGCAAGTGGGTACTAAAGAATTGGTTCCAAAAGATCAGGTGAGTTCGAGTACAGAAGATGGAATATACAATTGCATGGTTAATTGTCATGAGATGGGAGAGGTAGAAAGGATTGAAAGGGGAAAAGATCACAGACAGCGTGTGTGGGGCCTAACTGAAAAGAATCAAGCAAAAGAATTTAGAGATGCCATTGGGCGGTTAGTATAGATTAGTGAAATGGAACTAATCTCGGATAAAAGCATATACATCCCCATTCTCAAAAGTGGAATATCCTGCACTTTCTAATTTGGATACCATGGATTGAATTGATCCAAATGCCTACCAAATGTGTTAAAACTTAGTACTCTAATACTCCACGGATTGTTGTAATAATATTTTTCATAGATCGACTTGTTTCTGTATAAGTCTGTGAAATTCTTTTACGTTGTTCGCACAAACGTCGTAGCAAGTGGCATTTGAAAGTGCATGTTCAATGATTCCTTTTTCTTTTTCAAATAGCATTGCAGAATCAAAATCCGTGTAATAGGCATAAAAATTGAGAGAATAGATTCTAAAAGGATCAATTAGTTCGGTAGTGGTCATGAGTAATTTTTGAACTGCGACTGAAGATGGAATTGATGAAATTTCATTTTTATTTGCAGATCGCAAGAGGAATACATCGCTGATCGTTCCAGAGGTATCTATGAGGGAAGAAGGAACGTCCATTCG
>WTZT01000076.1 GCA_009889685.1 Candidatus Hikarchaeia archaeon HikBin4 | reverse complement strand
CCAATCTCTGCAGAATGCGCGACTTCAGCGAGCCTCTTGATAGTTATTTCTCGATCAATATCTGTTATTCCTGTATATGTGTCGCGGTGATTCACTGGAAGTGAAAAAGCCGATCTAGTATCATATTTCAAATCACTACTATCTGTCAATGGGTGGTCTATTATGTCACTAAGAAATGGTAGTCCTAGCGATTTTGCTGCACCATCGGAAATTGCAACACATATCAATCCTCCTGCTTCATTTCTAAATCTAGCAATTAGTGTATGGGTTATTTTCGAAGCAGCAATAACTAGGTCTGTTTCATTTTCTCTGTCCTCAAAATCATAGACTAAAATTGGCTCTCCATTCGATAAAGCAACTATTGCCCTTTCTACTATCTCGTCATTATTTCCATCCATTATTTACTCTCTATTAAATATGATCAGCCATAGCGTTATTACTTAATTGGTTCTAAATTCTTTATAGTAATCACATATCTCTCCACAACTAGGCCACCAGACACCTTCTTTATTTTTTATTTCTCTGATAATGCCTTCAAGATATTTCGAACGAAACGCTTGTCCTGTTATATATGGGTGAATGGCAATTGGCATTAATTTATTCCCTTCTTCATACAAAACTTCGAACTGGTCCATAATCGTTTTCTGAAACTGTTCCCCCGTTAAATTCTTTTTTGTAAAAAGAGAAACATCATTTATTTCACCCGAATATGGCATCGACATAATATTCCCCGAACCCGTCTCAAAAAAGTAAGGATGGTCGTCATTACACCAATCACACACATAGTCAAACTCTTCTTGTATTAGTGTGTCTATTGTACTGAAATTCTCTGATAATCCTGGACCTAACCACCCCCGTGGAAAGTTCCCAGTTGACGCTTCTATCCGGTCTTTACAACTTTTTATCACCAACCGTTCTTCTTCTGGACTCAGTCCCTTCAACCTCTGTGAGTTTGTTATCCCATGACCTATGATTTCAACTTCCATCTCCACAAGTGCCTCAACTATTTCTGGCATATGGTCGCATATAGATGAATTAAGTGCAACCATCGGTTTGACACCATATTTATCTAGTATTTTTAATATTCTCCAAATGCCCACTCTCGAACCATATTCTCTCCAACTATACGTCATTACATTTGGGACACTTTTGTCCCCATCCGCGGGATATGGGGTCTCATATTCAAAATATTCCATATTTATGACGATCCAAACAGCTATCTGGTAATCCTCTGGCAATTCAAATTCGCTTCTGGTGATCGGTCGGTAGTTATAGCTTTGAATTTCCTCACTCATTGTACTTACTATCTTATTTGTTTTCCTCACACTTAAGACCGTACTAAGCTAAATTCAGTCAATGGTTAATTTTGGGATCAATGTCAATAATCGTGAACCACTTATCACAAAAAAATACTCTATACCCGATATGTTTCACATGGGCGAGGAAGCAGAAAATCTAGGCTTTGATTCTGTCTGGGTCGGGGACAGCCTACTAGAAAAACCGCGTTTGGACGCAATTGCCACTCTTGCTGTACTCGCAGACAGAACTAAAAAAGTGAAATTAGGCACTGCATGCATGGTCACCCCCCTTCGAAACCCTATTCAATTTGGTCAAGCATGGGCTACTCTTGATATGTTTTCTGGAGGGCGAATGATACTGGGGGCATGCATGGCTGCTGCAGACGACGACCGTGGAAAACTACAGTACGAAGTAGTTGGACTCGACCCAAGGAAAAGATCTGCCATTTTCAATGAACATATCGAAGTAATGAAAATGTTATGGAAAGAAGGTGTAGTCAATTATTCTGGGGATCATTTTAACTTCGAGAATGTCACCTTCGAAACAGGAAATGAAGAAGTTCCTTATGCGCCTGTTCAAGAAAATCCTCCCATTTGGGTCATCAGTAATCCCAGTGCACGTGGAAATAAAGCAATTTATAGTCCTGCAATTCAGCGAATAGTTGAAGTCGGAGATGGTTGGATGACCTGCTGCAGAGCAGCTCAACCTGATGAGTATGCTGCTCAATGCGAGGCCATAGATCTTCACGCAAAAGAACAGGGCCGTGATCCCAACACTATCCATAAATCCTACCAAGTGACGCTCCATATTTCCGATTCAAAAGAAAAAGCAGTAAAAGATATGCAAGAGTACGTCGGGAGCTATTATCCAACACAGTATTATAATTTGAATGAATGGGGTCCTATTGGAAGTGCCGAAGACGTAATCGAATGGATAGAAACCTTTGCCGATATGGGCTGTGAAACATTCATCATGCGATTTGGATCTTTCGATCAAATAGGACAAATGCAACGATTTGCAGACGAAGTTCTACCCGCATTTAAATAGATTCAAACTGACTTCCCAATTCCTAACACATACCCATCTGGATCCTCTAATAAAAAGTGGTTTCTCCCCCACATAATTTTTGGTTCTGTTAATATTTCTACACCTTTCTCAACGGCATTTTCGTATATTTCTTCGACATCATCTACATTTAATTCTAGAACCAATCCGTCTCCCCTCTTCCCCGTTGGTTTTCTCAAATTATATTGTGCAAAAACCTCTTCTTCAAAATCCCCTTCCAGTACTATCGAACATCCTCCTGCATCTAACTCCACTCTGCTACCTGGATTTTCTATCTGCCTGAATCCTAACACATCTTCATAAAATTCCTTTGACCTTTCAATATTTTCTACTATCAACGTAACTTCGTGGACTTCACTCATGCATTCTCCATTGCTTGCCATGTTCTTGGCTCTTGCCGATCTATATCTTGTAAAAAGTGTCCTTTTTATCTTTCAATCTCTTTGTTCTATCACCAATGCCTTGCAAGTGCGTCAAAGTATTTCCCGTGGATGGTGAATCCACCCGAGTCACTCTAGATTCTCTTGGAATTCTAAATCATGATTATAAAATACTCTCTCACGAAGGGCACCTCTACATTCCAATAACTGAAGACGGAACCCCTCCTTCTGGAATGGATATTGTTTACATGGATCTTTTGCCTAACAAAACTAGACTTCTCCCTTCTGACCTCTTGCCCTTTAAAATAACCTATGACCGGCTTGGAGACATCATCTTACTGGACGAACCCGACGCGCATCAAGCAACAGCTGCCACCATTGCTTTGTTGGCTTCTGATATTCAATTTAAAACTATTCTCAATAAAGCTTCAGAAATTCAAGGCGATACACGAGTTAGAAAGTGGTCCCTTCTATCTGGAAATTCTACTGAAACTATCCATAAAGAATATGGCTTTGAATTCCTTGTAGAT
Organism: Candidatus Hikarchaeia archaeon HikBin4; assembly: GCA_009889685.1. Taxonomy (GTDB): domain Archaea; phylum Halobacteriota; class Halobacteria; order Halobacteriales; family Hikarchaeaceae; genus Hikarchaeum. The sequence continues at coordinate 1,366 of WTZT01000076.1, read as the reverse complement.
GTATCCAAAGTATATTTTTCTCCCCGCTTAGCAACAGAACGCAAACGAATAGTCGATCAGGTAGTTCCTAAAGAAAAAGTATTCGACATGTTTTCTGGAATCGGACCTTTCACAGTCCCTATAGCTAGTAAAGGCGCAATAGTCACTGCTACTGATATAAATGATCTTGCAATCGATTATCTCCTAAAAAATATTTCTAAAAATAATGTAGAACAAAACGTAACTGCACATAATGATGATGTTAGAAACATCGCTAATGACTACTCCAACTGGGCAGATCGAATTATTATGAACCTTCCCCATTCAGCAAATGATTTTTTAGATGTCGCATTTAACATCGCCGGAAAAAAATGCATCCTACATTATTATTCCATTTCAGAACTTGATGATCCCTTTACGGCAGATATATCTGCCCTTCACAATGTGGGTCAAGAACATGAAGTTACTATCTTGAATGAAAAAATAATCCGTTCTTACTCTCCCCACCAAGTCCATATCTGTATCGACGCACTCCTAACTCGATAGTAGTGGAATGATTTATCTACGTTTGCATCTTCAACACCAGTATTATGTTCCTAAAATGGCACAAGAATATATATGACAAAATGAAGGTAACCCTTGGAATCTCGGAATATCAAGCCCTTTGGCTAGCATTTTTCAAAGGTGCTATTGTCGGGGCATTCGTTGTATATTTCGTGCTTTAATCAATCTCTGGCCTATGTAACTCAGTTGGCAGAGTGATTACTTCGTAAGGAATATGTCGGGAGTTCGATCCTATCCTCAGGCTTCCAATCTGTAAGTTCGAAGCTCTTACCTGGCGTCTAACCTCGGGGTTCGAATCTCATTCTCTTTGGAACAGTGAAGTTATTATCAAATGCCATGGACCAATCTCAGCAATCCTTATTATTCTTTATCGCCTTCCCTTACCTGTCCCCTCCGCATGGGCAAAATAAAAATAAGTGGCGATGGAATCCAGGTTTGGATTTATCAAAATAGGTCCAGATTAATGGAAATAAGTCGGACTAAAATCACTGGTTACAGGGTTTATTTTTTATGGAAAAATGACACATGTCTTACTGTTTAGAGACATATATTCGTCTATTGACGATGTAGTCATCGACAGTTACATATAGGAAGAGACTGATTGGATGGCTATGGCTCAAGCTATGACTGGGAAATCCCAAATAAAAACTCAATTGACTACAAGAGAACTGAACGCTGCAAAAAAAGAAGTTTCTGATGCATGTAACGTGGTGGCTGCGGCAGGGTTGGCCGAACTGTACACAGGGCATGTTTCATCTAGAATTGGAGATATTGCCCTGATTCCTGCACATCTTCACCATGATGGAAGGGGAATGGAATCAAT
>WTZT01000075.1 GCA_009889685.1 Candidatus Hikarchaeia archaeon HikBin4 | reverse complement strand
ACAATAAGTTTCCTTTCCCGATAAAAAATATTTTTCGAACCAAACTTTTATTACTCTTAGACGGTGCATCTTATACCATCCTGCAATGAAAGTTGTACATTGGAATATTTCCAAACAAAGCCACCCCATGTTTGCAACCCGGCGGTATGAGGATGAGCTTTTCAATAGACTAAGTGCCATTCTCGATGGGCCCATCCACCGAATTTTCAGACGTGAGAGCAAACTATTTGGAAACACGATTGCTTCCTGGCTAACTAGGTATTCCTCCGATAATTCTGATATTGTACATGCCACTTTTCAAACTATAGCCCCTGCGGCATACTTTTCACGCCCTAAAAATCTAATTGTCACTGTACATGATATCTTGCCTACATTTCCAGATGCCACTCATGACATATCTACTAGAATTCAATGGAAATTCACCCCCTCTGCACTCAAAACTGCTGATGCTATAATTGCAATATCCAATTTCACCCGCACAGAGCTTATAGAGCATTTGGAAATCGATCCCCAACTAATACACGTGGTTCCTCAAGGGGTCGATCATTCCCTCTTCAAACCACTTGATAAGAGGGAGTCCCGAAAGCAACTTGGATTAGACTCCGAATCCACTTATATTCTAGTTGCTTCGTCAAACCAAACCCACAAAAGAATGGACCTAGTACAAAATATTCTACTTGAACTTAGATCTCAACGTCCCGATGTGAAACTACTCAAAATTGGCTATGGGGATTCCCTCGAGCTAGATGGAGTTATTAATTTGGGATGGCTACCCGAAAGCAAAATGCCATTGCTGTATAACTCTGCGGATGCCTATTTACATACCTCTGATTATGAGGGTTTTGGACTGCCAATCTTAGAAGCTATGTCCTGTGGAACTCCCACTATTGCCAACGACCGTGCAAGTATACCTGAAGTAATCGGGCCTGATAATACAATTAATATGAATTCTATCCCCACTTCCAAAATATGCGATCATATTTTTGAAAAAATAGAGATGGGTATGGATCAATTAGCCCTTGATCGGAGCAATCAATTTACTTGGGATAAAACCGCATCAGATACTTTGAATGTCTATAGGGCGGTGCTTGGAGCTTGAGAATTTTAAATTTATCTCTCCTACGTCTAAACGATTCTCATAGTTATTATGGAGGGGCTATTGGTAGTATTGGCTATGAATTGCTCTCTTCACTCGCATCTATCGATGGTGTGGATGTAATCTCTTTTACACAGGGAACTGATCTATCTTATTCCGTTCCTTCTTCACTTAATCTAGTCCAGGCAAATTCTTTCAGTGAAGTAAAAAAAATCATGCCAAAATATCTTCAAAAGTCAGAAGAAACAATCCTCACTCATTTTTATTTTCACGAACCAGAATATACCCCACTCGCACACCTCGCAAATAAATTAGATTCTCCCTTTGTAATCGGTATGTGCGAGTTGCCTCATCATCGTCTTAGGGATGAAGTTTCTGGTCTTTTGAAATCTCCTCTAATACGAAAAATAGGAAAATCAATCGCTTACATGCCCCGATTTAAAAAAACACTTTCTCTTTGTGATAGGCTTATTACAGTCAACGGTGCTGCAAAACAATACTATTCGAAATATGTTCCTACTACTCAAATAGGTGTCATTCCTTATGGTGTAAATCAGGAATTATTTCCATGTACTTCTCTCCCTGAAGAACCCCGAATATTAGTTGTCAGTAGATTAATACGGCGCCGTGGAATCAACGCTCTTATCGACGCATTACCTAGTATCATTTCTGAAATACCTGATGTCCATCTTGATATAGTTGGAGATGGACCTCAACGCATTCCTCTAGAACAACAAGCCTCTGAAATCGGTGTTTCTTCTAGAGTTCACTTCCATGGAAATGTCTCTGCAGAAGCGCTCACACAACACTATCAAAACTGCTCTGTTTTCTGCCATCTCTCCACTTCTGATGGCTGGAATCAACCAGCTTTAGAAGCAATGTCAACTGGACGACCAGTTATCGGAATGGATGCGCATCACAATAGCATGATATTGGATGGGATCACTGGTTATTTGATCCACCCCATGGAAATTAATTCCCTTCCAAAATATCTTATTCAAATTTTAGACGATGGAAATCTATGTTCTCAGATGGGAACCTCGGCCCACGAATTAATTTCGACCAATCATAATATAGCTACTGTGGCTAAACAATACCTAACTGAATTCCAGAGGTTACTATAATATGCCCACCAAAGTCGTCGATATAATCACTCAATTGTCTCACCATTTATCAAATTTTGAAGAAGAATTCGCGACGAGTTATATTTCAAAAAATACATTGTCACTTCTCATCTCCGATTATGGATTTGAAACCATGAATCTTCAACAGGAACGAAACTCACTCCTTGCAATCATCGGCGAGCTCAAAACAGTTTCTCTAGCACTACAAAAAAATAAAATCCCTTTCGTGGTAATCAAATTCTCCGAACTACCTAAATTAGTCAGTGACATAGACATCTTGGTCCACAATACCCCTGATGTTTTTCACATTCTAGATAAGCTCGGATATTCTCTTGAAGATGATGCAGAACCCCATCGAAGTACCTACGTTAAATCAATAAATGGAACCCGTGTTTCTCTTGATTTACACCATCATCTCTCTTGGCGTAGGGTGCATTACCTGGATTCTCAATCAATTATCGATCAAAGCCAATTAAAGTCTATAGACGATATTTTGATTCCCTTTCCTTCCATTCCTCATGATTTCTTAATAACTGCAGCACACTGCATCTTCAAACATAATGGGATCTCTCTATTTGATATTTTACACATACTATCTTTAAAAGAATCTAATCCTCCCGAACTAAATAATTTATCCGCCATGTATGCCGTTGCAGAAGAATATCAGTGGAAACAAGAACTTGACTACTTCCTTCATTTTATATCTTCAATAGAAAGTGATCTTCGCACTTCTTTTGATTCAGAATCATCAATCTTCAAAGATCTTCCTCACCATTTCTCTCTACTCACCGTTATCCAGATTCGACTATCAAAACTTTTGCGTTCTCTTACTCATAAAAGCTATACTCCAACTCTCATCCAAACATATGCATATTCCCTTGATATTTTCCAATTTTTAGTAGAACAAAAACTTGGCATATCTCTAACCCATTTCTTCCGCTTGTTATCCCGAATTAAAAAAATGGTAGCTTCTGTTAACTCCATTTTTAGTACTCCTAAATAATATTTTATATTCTTTTCTTCTTTCAACAGGATCTTATACGGTGCTAAACCAAACAACAAGCAGAATGCCTCTCCGTTCTAGCGAGCAATTAATCACTTCTATAGTCCAAGAAAATGAGAAGTCAACTTCAACTCTGCCTGAACCCCTCCCTGAGCAATTTATTAAAATAAACCATCTTTCTGCAATATTACGAGATAAAGGGTTTGAACTCCCTTTTGCATCTACTCAATCGAATGACACTTTCGTTCTCACTGAAGTTTCCCGAATAATTCATGAGCTAAAAGATTCTGGAATTTATTGCGTTGTGATAAAACCACTCCCCGCAGTTGCGAAACCCATTGGAGATGTAGATATTCTGGTCGACGATTTAGAGAAAGCAGGAAAACTACTTGAACAAAACTCCTATGATGTTAGCATCGATCCCGATCCTCACAAACTCTTGTGTCTTTCTACCATCGATGGAATTCTTGTTAACATACATCTTCATGGAGAAATTGCCTGGAGACGCGTCATTTACTTAAATCCAATCGATGTTATCAACTCTGCCACAGAACGAGATTTTTATGGGACCTCCTTCCCCGTAGCTTCACCCGAATTTGAAATCTTAATCACTTCTGCACATATGCTGTACGAACGTGGAAATATGAGGGTAAGTCTCCACAATGTCTTAGAATTATCCGCTCTATTTGAGTCCAAAAACATCTCCATTTCTTCTCTATTTGATATAGCATCCAAGAATGGATGGGGTGACTCACTCATTCTATTCTTACAAACAGCAAACGCAATTCATTACCAGATTTTTCATGAAAATTTTTCCACTTCTGAACCCAGCTTTTTCAATTCTAAAACCACACTTCCTTATAACCCATTTTTCTTCAATTGGACCTTTTCAATCAGAACCATGATCTGGATCCGAATAAGAAAACTATTCACAGATTTCACTTCTAAAAATTTTCGTTCCGTTTCAGACGATTTAAGCGCATATCCTCTCGATATCCTAAAGGTTTTCACCGAGAGATATGGGGTAATAAATACTAAAAGGAGGTTAAATATATGGAAAAATATTATTCGATCCATGATCTAGTCACTATAAAATCTAATACTGGAATCCCAATACCAAATTATTTTTCATGCCCCCCTATATCCGATCCCGATTTAACTGTAACCCAATGTGACATGGTATATGATGTTCCTCGGTCCTCTAAGAAAAAAAGAAAAGATTATGCAGTCTGGAAAGAAGGCGACGCCCTTATTATAGATTATGAATCTCTCGATCTCAAAATTTCTCTTAGCGATCTAGAAGGAAAAACCAAGATTCAAGTTAGCGATGGATTTGTAAACCGATCAAAAAAACACCTCAACACGCTCGTAGGACTCATTATTCAACTAAAACTCCTTGAAAAAGGATCTACTTTCTTACACTCTGGTTGCCTGACCCACAACA
>WTZT01000074.1 GCA_009889685.1 Candidatus Hikarchaeia archaeon HikBin4 | reverse complement strand
ATTTCATAGTGGGAAAGAAGATTAATTTCGTCTGTTTTCAAGCTCCGACAAGAGGTCGTCTATGTGTACGCCTTTCATAGATAAAAGAACCAATAGATGATATACCAAATCTGCTGCTTCATGGATTAGTTCTTGGGAATTATCATTTTTTGCTGCCAAGATTAGCTCAGTGGTTTCCTCCCCTATCTTCTCAAGAACTGCATTTTCACCCTTTTCGTGGAGAAAAAGAGAAGAAGTATAAGAACCTTCAGGCAGCTCTGCCTTACGCTGTTCAATCACATTGAAAAGTTGATCTAGAACGGATTGTTTCATGAGGTTTAATGAAAGTATTCCTCCAAAATATAAGGCATTTTTGAATCTATATTATCAATCATTTATTGTATTTGGGCTTTTGAATCAGAAATAATAGTTCCGAAAAATGCGAGATCGTGGATGCGTAAGTCAGGAGTTAGTTCGGGGTGAAAAGAGGTCCCTATAATATTATCTTGGCGGATTGCTACGGGTTTTCCTTCGTGTTCAGCTAAAATTTCAACATTCTTTGAGACAGCTTCTACTGCAGGGGCGCGGATGAAAACAGCAGGAAAAGGATAGTTTAATCCAACAATGGACAAATGAGTTTCTAAACTATCAATTTGCCTGCCGAATGCATTTCGGCTTACACTTACATCCAATAGGTTTAAAGTTTTAACACGAGGGTCGTTGGCGTTGGAAGATGCAACTATTAGTCCAGCACAAGTAACGAGTAGAGGTTTTCCAGAGGTGGCGTGGGTGATGATTTCAGAAGACATACCGGTATCGTCAATAAGTCTAGATATGGTTGTTGATTCTCCGCCAGGGATGGTTAAAAAATCACATTTTGGTATAATTCCAACTTGCCTAATTGCAAATGTATCAATAGAGAGATTGTGTTGAGTACCGAGTCGAGAAATTGCATCCATATGTTCACTGACATCTCCCTGAACACCTATTACACCTGCAACTAGATTTTTGGAAGATGGCATTGAGGATTAGTTAATAGCCAAAAGTCATTGGAAGAGTTAGGTTGTCCAATTAAGCACTAAGATTCCAAGGCCGAATACAATGCAAATTGCCAGTGCGGTCTTTGGATCCATATAAACTGCATCCTTGGATTCGGCATCGAAGTAACGAACTAACCCCGCGCTCGATTGGAGTCCACCTGAACTTTTTTGTTTTTTCATATACATGGATTGGATTCAACTAGCCTAAACCTTTCGGCATGGGGGGATCGGGATTTGGTTGGGCTAAGAAATCCTTATTGAGAGGGGGAGCATTAGCCAAGGTTAGGTAAATGACTATAACTGTAAAAGATTTCTATGCAGATTGGTGTGGCCCGTGTAAAATTCAAGATCCTATTTTAGAAGAATTGGAGAAAGAATGGGAAGGGAAAATTATTTTTGAGAAAATAGATGTGGACACTAACCAAGATATTGCCAATAAGTACCAAGTTAGGTCAATACCAACGATTGTGATTGAAGATGAAGAAGGAGTGATTTCAAGATTTGTAGGAGTTACACAAAAAGAAGATCTAGAAAGTATATTCCAACAAAATAGTAATTGAAAATAAAAGTTTTACTTGAATTCAACACCTAGTTCGTTCATATCTTTGTTGGATTTGGATATATTGATGAGTACGGGAGTGATTCCTTCGATTTCTGCAGAGTTGGCGAGAGCACCAGCATCAATGGCTCGTAAACCATTGATTTCATTAGAAATTTGAATAATGGTCTGTTTAGCAGTAGCATCATCCCCAACAACAAGAGTGTCAAAATTCAAGGGGGCGTCTAGATCGGATAAGCGGTGGGCCGGAAGTGTGTGGAAGGCCCCTATGAGGGGGACACCATCTGGAGAAGCATTTGCTGCATATTCAGTAACGCTTCGACTAGAAGGAGGAGGAGAAGAGTAGAAATTTCCATCATCGTCACGTTTTAATCCAACTGCAGGGCTGACTAGAATCGATCCAGGAGAGATAGCATCAGTTATAGATTTGATTGTGTCTACAATGTAGTATGGAGGTACAGAAAGGACAACGATATCGGCCCCAATAGTCATTTCGTGATTGCCCCCACCGAGAATTGTTCGTTCCTGTCCACGGTTAGAAAGTTCTAGCTCATATTTTTTTGCACTGTCAATTCCTTTTTGAGGATCTCGAGATCCGATTCGGACTTCATGGTTAGTATCATAGGCCCAACGGAGAGCTAAACCTTCTCCAATATCCCCAGTGCCACCTATTAATGTAATTATCACATAATAACTAAAAAAGCAAGGGATATGGACCCACCGATTTTAATTTTTTCAGAAGTCAAAGTGATTTAAAATTCCGATAGAAGTTCTGGTAAATCATTGATGGTGGAGATGACGGCAACTGCCCCGTTTTCTTCAAACATTTTTTTTCCAGAATTTCCTGAAAGCCCACCGGTTAGAACTCCAACACCACGATAGTTTCGAGATGGGTCAGCTTTTTTAGCATTCATTACGGTTTTGATATCATCAAGTGTATCTCCTACGAAAACTAGAGAGGAAGAATTCAATTCTTCGGCTAGGGTGAGGAGCCCATCTGGGTGAGGTTTTTTTAGAGGAGAGTTTTCCATTGCCACTATATGAGTAGAAGAGATATTGATCCCTATATTTTTAAGAGCCATATGTGCCTCGAAAAGGGGTCTACCAGTAAGGATTCCAACATTGAATTGATTTAGGAATTGATCAACCATGTGTTCGGAAATGATGTTTTCTTCGGAGAGGTAATAGCCAGGTACATCAACAATGGGTTCGTGTTGAAAACATTCAAGAAATTTTTCCCTGCCTAGATAGAGAGATTGAAACATGGTTCGTACAGCTTGAGGATCCCATTCGTCTTCTGCAGCAGATCCTATTGCTTCGAAAATTATTTTTTTGGTAGTGAGTAGACCCCCTCCATTGTCATCTATTTTTTGAATTAAAGATATGAAATCTCCAGAGTAACCATGACGTTTTGCGAGTGTGCACAATATTCCGGCGTCGGTTAGTTCCCAATCGTCGTTAAAACCACCGGCATTTTTTAGTAACTGAATTAGTTCAGGAGAGAATTCTTCGCCACTAAGACTTTCAATTGTATCTGCGATAGCTCGCCTATAAGACTCCGATACATCCACCAGAACCCCATCTATATCGAGAATGATCGAATCTACTTGCACGACCACAGAGAGGTTTCTTATAGATGTAAGAGTTTGTGATTTTTATTCCAATGCCCAGTAGATAGTTTCTCCGGGGATTGTTTCAATTTGAACAGGTATTTCTGGAAAATCAGTTCCCAATGTTGTAAAGAGAAACTTGGATCCAATCTGTGATGCGACATCAAGAGTGGGTCGATGTAATTCGGAGGGCAAATTTAATGCATAGATGATGTCTGCTTTATAATATATTTCTAGAGTGGGATTGCATATATCGTCGAGAAAAAATTGGATTCCTTGTGGGATTTCACACTGATGAATATCGGTGGCCACCACGTTTCTGCTTTCAGAAAGGGGGCGGGCTATATCAATTCGAGAGCCTATTCCGACTTCAATTAATCTTTTGAATGGACTAAGAATATCTAGCAGAGAGGTTGTTGAATTGGGATTCACGTCGGGAAGTTTATGCCCCGATGCTGATATGTTCTTCGTATGCTCGTCGAAATAATACCACTCGGTGGTATAGAAGCGGTTATTAAGCGAGAGACGTCTTCGGCTTTGAGGAGTGTTTATGGGGTTGATGTGTCATTTCAAGAGGCAAAACAAATGCCACAAACATTATATGATAAATCGAGGGGGCAGTATCTGGCCGAAGACCTCCTAGAATTCATTGCGCAGATGGGAAAGGCGGATAAAATTGTGGTTATAACAAATGAAGATATGTACTATAAGGGGAGAAACTATGTGTTTGGCTTAGCATATCTAGGTGGGAAAGCTTGTGTGATATCTACTTATAGATTAAAAGAGCAGGCTCAAAGGGAATTTTCAAACAAGACTGAGCAAGAGGTATTCGTTGGAAGAGTGAGAAAAGAAGTAATACATGAAGTTGGCCATACGCTGGGTCTAGAACACTGTAGCAATAATAGATGCGTCATGTCGTTTTCTCCCACAGTTCTAGATGTTGATCGAAAGGATGAGTATCTTTGTGGACCTTGTAGACGAGAACTAGATTAGAAATGGCAGATTGGAGAAGGGAGCAGAGGATAGGTAAGAGGAATTACCCCGCAGGCAGATAATAATATTCTCCAGATTTTATTTGTTCTTTATCTTTTTGACTGCCTGGTTTATTGAATCTAGGGCGTTGAGTTCGCTCATCCCTCCGGAAAGTGATTCCAAGATTAGAAAGGAATTCATTCATCCCGGTTCTCATATCCGTAGGAGCACTTGCGGTTCCGAATTTAGAAGAAGTACCACTGAAGACCAAGAGTCGATTAACCAAAAGATCTAACATATAGATATCGTGGTCGATTACCATAACAGATGCACCAGTATGTTCTGCGAATCTTCGAATTGCCCGAGTGGCTTGGGAGCGTTGTTCAACATCTAGGTGGGCAGAAGGTTCGTCTAAAAGATAAAGATCTGCGTTGGTAGATAGGCAAGCTGCTATTGCGACTCTCTGTCGTTCCCCACCAGATAGATCTAAAAGATTTTGGCTCATGATCTTATCTAGTTGTAATGGTAAAGCAAT
>WTZT01000073.1 GCA_009889685.1 Candidatus Hikarchaeia archaeon HikBin4 | reverse complement strand
AACCGAAATTGTGGCCGCAGAAACTTCTCGGAGAATGGGTGAATATCTTGAAAATGAATACCCCGAAATAGCCAAAACACTTTTCGATGTAACCTCTGACGAAGGAGATCATATCCACTGCGGCCGTTTGATAGTAAAAAGATTCGCAACAGAGGAAGATTTTGATTTCATGCGTGAAATTGCAGAGAAAAAATACAAAGCAGCATTGGCACTTCTTAAATCTCTCTAATCTATGACACGACGAATTCTAAAATTAACACCAGAAACTAAAGTACAGTTCTCTGAACCTGCAGAAATACAAGATATCCACCTTCACGATTTATCTTTTGTGGCTGGAATAGAAACAGAAGGTGATCTTATTACTTCTTGCACTCTCGACATGTCTCAGTTAATACAATCAATGATTCTCTATTCCGCCATGGAAAAAAAGCGAGAGAGTTGGCGCCGTGTACGTAGGTAAACTTTAAAACCATCAACCGTTTTATCTGTTCAATTTTTCTATCTAACTTTTAAATCAATAGAGTACATTCCCGCCATCTACATTTACTACCTGTCCTGTCATCATCCCACTTTCATGACTCAATAAAAACCCAATAACATTTGCAATATCTTCTGGCTGTATCGCTCTCTTGATCATTTGACTTGCTTCTGCCCGTTGTTGTATTCGATCTTCTCCCCCTTGTAGTGATGCCGGAGATGCAGTTAAACCTGGCATTATGGCATTTACTCTTATCTTCCTATCTGCTAGTTCTTTTGCCATACTCCTAGTCATCCCTACAACTGCAGCTTTTGACGCTATATAGTGTAAAAATCCTGGAGTTCCTTTCATAATAGTTCCAGAAGATATATTTACAATACGAGCACCCTCATTGAATGATGGAACAGCTTCTTTTGTGGCAATAAATACGCCAGTGGTATTGACGGACATTACTTTCTCAAACTCTTCCACTGTAATCTCTGTGAATGGTTTGAGATTCCCCGGAATCATTAGTGGGGCAAAGTAAGCCGCATTATTGACCAACCCATCTATTTTAATATCTTTGAACACAGCACGCATGGACTCTTCACTTGTCACATCACCTTTACGAAATTCTGCGCTTCCACCTGCATCTTCTATCTCCTTAACAGCATCCGACCCATCTTGAATGTCTGTTATCAGTACATGAGCCCCTTTCGCAACCACATTTTTTGCAATTGCCAATCCGATTCCTTGCGAACCACCTGTTACTACTATAGTTTCTCCAGCTAAATTTTTCATATCTACTTTCTTACCCATACTAGCCCATAAATCATTTGATCGATTCTAATTTTCTCTATATAATTCGAATATCTGCAACAAAATGAGATGTACCTGGACTATATCCTTTAACCATTCTGTGACTCACAATCTCAGCAACTCTCCCTGTCTCTACTGCTATTGTTCTAATTTTATCATACGATTGAGATGGGTTTGCATTAGCTCTTATTTCGTGTAAATGAATCATCCCTCCTGCTTTTACCACTGAACATGCTTCTTTGAGAAACTCGATCGAATCGTAGTGTCCCATTACAATTCTATCAAATAATTTTCCTTCTTTATCTGTCCACTCTTTAACAAATTTTCTACAATCTTTTCTTATTGGGTGTAAATTCCCTCCAATGTGGTTCAGTCGGATGTTCTCTCTTAGATATCTCATGGCTACTGCATTTTTCTCCACCGCTGTTACCTCTGCCCCCGAAATAGACATCGGAATCGAAAAATAACCTATTCCTGCAAACATATCCAATACACATTCTCTCCTATCGGCCATTCTTCCCATCCTCTTTCTCTCCCCTCTGTTGCCTGGGGAAAACATAACTTCTGATAGGTCCAGTGAGTATTTCGCACCCCATTCCGTATGCGTAGTCCTTGTCTCTTCCACTCCCGCAACACACTTCACAGTTGGTTCTCTTTGGGGTCCTTCAATCCCCGCCCGAGATAGTACAGTTTTGATACCATGTAACTCTATCAAACATTCTCCTATTTCTTTTTCAATGGTACATTTTTCTGAAAATTGAACTAAAGCTATTTTCCCAATTATATCCCATGATTGTGGTGCATTTTTTATTTCTTCTTCAGAAACTCCTCTCTCCTGAAGCAAATCTTTCAATCCTCTAATCCTTCTCTGAGGATTTTTCTGATTTATTATGATCTTGTTTTTCATTTTCTCCCCCGGACCAAGGATTGGAAGCTCTATCGATTCTCCACCGTGGACCATAATTCGCCTGGAATCATCATACATCTGCTCGTTTTTTAATAACTCTAGTTCCCTTTTAGCATCTCTTTTATCCACGATAACAGCACTTTTATTCATTCGGTAAAACGTACACCCCTTCTTCTGTTTTTACTACTTTTACCTCCTTCAAATTTGGACCAATAAATGTTGGACGGGCTATTGTTATCGGATGATATGATTCTGGATCTAATATCTGCATTGAATATGTGTCATCTATCGATACAATAGAGGTTTTACCCACATTAGAAACATGCTGTATTCTGTTGAATTTTTCATCTTTAACTAACCCCTTGTACGATTCTCCAGAAGCGAGCCGAATGCCTTTTAAAACATCCCCTGTGCTCTTAATTAAAATTGGCCCCTTCCCGTCTCTTATGTCTATCACATCCCCAATAATTATTGCTGGAAGGCGTACTAAATATGCAATTCTATATATTTTATTTCCATCCCGATCTTCTGACAATAATGTTTCAGAAGTTGATACTGAACCCCCCAATTCTTCCACAATGGACTTAGATATTTTCTGTCCGAGTTTACTAGTGGATATTCGTATATCTATGCCCTCTTTTTTCTCCACTATCTTTGAGACAAAATCATTTCTATCACCTAGTAACTTCCTTCGATTAGCCACATCATTAGCAATTTCAATAGAACGGTTTTTCTCCACTTTTGTAGGTTTTCTAGACGAAGCCCGAATCTGTATTTCTCCGGAATAATAACCACCCGATTTTTTTCTACATATATCGCAGATTTCGCGTACTATTTTAATTTCGACTATTCTTTTTTCTACTACCTCTCTATCCCTCGCATTTCCTTCAAATTCACAATTAACGTGCATGGTTTTTTTGTCTATATTTTCCAGACTAAATCCCCAACTTATATCTTTCACACCCCTTTGAATTTCTAGTCCTTCTTCTATCATCTCAGATATCATTTCCTCTTCTAAACCTTCTTTTTTATCTACCCATTTGTTTTTTCTACAGATGGCTTCGCAAACCGAACAAATTTGAATACTCCCCTTTTCATTCAATTTTACTAGTTCAAATTGATCAAAATAACACCGATTACACAATACATTTTTTCTCCCCCCTTCTAACTCTCTTGATTCCCCTTGGGCAATTCTCCACTGTCCTCTCTCAACAGCATTCCCACAATTCGGACAAAACAACCCCAATTCGCTCATCATTTCTACATCGTTCCCGGGACAAGTTAATCTTGTAGCTCTATTCTCCAAAATTTATCCACACAATTCGTCACATTTTTAATCATCCCTACACGTACCAAATCACATGGTGCATTCTACAACTCATTCTTCCACACCGGCAACATGGAAAAAAGACCCAGGGCTGCGTTTTCGTATGATTTTAACCACATTTCTCTTATTCGCGCTCTATATATTTTTCCTCGCAGCCATCACCACATATTTTGATGTGGGTCTTATTTCAATGGCTGCCATCTTTGGACTTTTTTCATTAGGCCAGTGGTATTTCTCTGATAAATTGGCTTTGCGTTCTATGGGGGCACGTATAGTTAATGCGACCGAATATCCCGATCTTCATGCTTCCATCACACGCCTCGCCTGGCAAGCAGACCTCCCCACACCAAAAATAGCAGTATCCTCCATTCAAACACCCAATGCATTTGCAACTGGAAGGTCCAAGAACCACGCCGCAGTTTGCGTCACAGAAGGTTTGCTTAGATTATTAAATGAAGATGAGTTGGAAGGGGTCATTGCCCATGAACTCGCACATATCAAAAATAAAGATGTTACTATCATGACGATTGCATCTTTTTTATCCACCATTGCATTTTTCATAGTCCGCTGGGGGTTCTTCTTCGGTGGCGGGAGAAACAATAGGGGATCCGCTCCTATCTATGTTGCAATCGCGATTTCCTTTGCAGTTTGGATTCTCTCATTTTTCTTAATCAAAGCACTCTCCCGCTACAGAGAATTCGCTGCCGATAGAGGTGCCGCAACGATAACCCAAAATCCCGCAGCATTGGCTTCAGCACTTCGGAAAATTTCTACTGGAATTTCTATGATGCCCCCCGGAGGCGAGTTAAAATCCCAATCTGAAATGAATGCGTTTTTTATAATCCCAATTCGAAAAGGATTCATCGGCAAACTATTCAAAACCCATCCTCCTATGGAAGAACGTATAGAACGTCTCAACGAACTCCAATACAATTTTTAATCTAACTTTTATTCTTTTTGCGTTGCGATTAGATATGTTTGAATTGCAACTCCCACTAGAGCGAGCATTCCGCCTCCCCAAACTAGTTCACTTCTGTGAATATATTCTCCATACAATAACAATCCCAACCCAATAACTACGATTCCCAGTGCAATCCATAATACGCTCGAATTTTTAACCATACCCGAATTCGTGCTGCCAGAGATATAAAATTCATTATCCATCATTCGATTAGTAAAATAAAAATTTGATA
>WTZT01000072.1 GCA_009889685.1 Candidatus Hikarchaeia archaeon HikBin4 | reverse complement strand
CTAAATCACTAGACTGGGTGACTTTATACTCTTAATTAGTTTACATTTACACTTTCACTATGCTGTATACGGAAGTTTATATCCTCTCTATTCCAACCTCAATTCGTTATGGAACCAAGTATCCCTGAACAACAAGAAACTCCACAAAAACCTAAAGCCTCTTTAGAAGATTTACCTGGAGTCGGACCTGCAACAGCAGAGAAACTTCGAGATAATGGCTTTGATTCTTATCAAGCCATTGCAATCGCAAGTCCTATGGAATTATCTAGTACTGCAGACATAGGGGAAAGCACTGCGGCAGATATTATACAAGCTGCTAGAATAGGCTCCGATATTGGTGGGTTTGAAACGGCAATTGAAGTCAAAAAAAGAAGAGATCTAATTGGAAAGCTTACCTGGGGTGTCCCCACAATAGATGATTTATTAGGTGGGGGTGTAGAAACCCAATCTATAACTGAAGTATATGGTCAATTTGGATCTGGAAAATCTCAAGTTACTCACCAGCTCTCTGTAAATGTTCAACTTCCAAGAGAACTAGGGGGGCTCGAAGGATCTGCAATTTTCATCGACACTGAAGATACTTTCCGTCCTGAAAGAATCGATGATATGGTTCGTGGTCTTGATAGCGATATTCAGGCAGCAACAATGCGTTTACATGGCATTGATGGTACCCCTAAAGATGACTTTGCTATAGAAGCTCTAATCGAGTCCATACTTGGTAATATTCACGTTGCTAAGGCTTTTAATTCAAATCATCAAATGTTACTCGCACAAAAAGCGAAGGAACTTGTCGGTAAATCTATGGATTCCAAATTCCCCATTCGACTCGTTTGCGTTGATTCCCTTACTGCCCATTTCCGTGCAGAATATATTGGTAGGGGAACCTTGGCCACCCGTCAACAGAAACTCAATAAACATCTTCACGATTTAATGAAAATAAACGACCTATATAATGTTGCAACTCTCGTAACAAATCAAGTTTCTTCCAATCCCGATGCTTTCTTTGGAGATCCTACCCGGCCAATAGGTGGGAATATTCTCGGACATACCTCTACTTTTCGACTATACCTCCGAAAATCAAAAGGAACCAAACGTGTCGTTCGTTTAGTAGATGCTCCCAATTTAGCAGATGGGGAAGCGATCATGCTCGTTGAAGGTGGCGGACTCAAACCAGAATAATTCGATCCTTCTTACTTCTAGAACTATTTGGCCCAATTTTATTATTGCAGTTTGGATAATTGTTCTTGGGCTTGTTGGCCTAGTTTTACTCCTTGGGCCTTCAATTCTTCAATGGCCTTTGAAACATTTTCCATCCTAGATGTTATTGTTTGAGTTCTCTCTGTAAGAAGTATTTTCGCTTGCTCTTTACTCTGCCCTTGGGAATAATTTCCACCTATCCCCATAATAAATTCATCATCACTTATTACTGAAGCACGGACATAAGTTTCACTACCAATAGATACTTGAATTGTAGAGCCAGTAGAAATGGATTCCATCGATTCAACCGCTATCTCCACGTCTTCTTTTAACATTTGTAAGTTTTGTAGTTCACCATGGAGCACTTCCAATCTACTTTCCATTTCCATCATCATCTGAGATAATGCTTGGAGTTCTGGATCAGCTTGACTCATCTGACGAGACCTCTTCAATTATAATTTGTCTCCGTTTCAAATGATGTCGACTGCCAAAATTGGAATAGCAATGTTCGATAGCTAGCTCTGAATTTTTTGCTTCCATTTCCACTTCAAACGGGGCCCACCGGATGCCCGATTGAAAACGACCTTGGATAGAGAATATAGGCACGTACTCTCGTGGGGTACCGCATAGCAAGAACCTTACTAATCAATTTTCTTACTCGAACACTAGATTATGCCACTTTTCTAAACGGGTTATATCTGCTTAAGAGAATCTCACTTGTTTGAAACTATCTGGATGGATTCCTTTGGGAAATACACTCCTAATGTTATTCCTTTCTCTAACTTTATATTTTCATTCTGTTTTAGGGATGCATACGCCCGAATCTGATCTTTCACACCTTCTATGTCTAGTTCCACTGCATACCTGTGTCCTTTAAATATTTTTTCAACAATCTCTCCTTTCATCCAATTTTTTCCTTTTTTCTGTTTTCCAAGAACGATATTTTCTGGACGAACACACACACAAATTTCTTTATCATTTTCCAATCCGTCAACCCGAGCTTCTAGTTTGTAAGGTCCCCACTCAACTATATGCTCTTTCCCATTCCTTTTAATCACTACCATTTTTAATATATTCGATTCTCCTGTTATTTCAGCAGCAACTACCGTTTTAGGATTTTTAAATATACCCTCTGGTGTTCCAATCTGGCAGATTTTTCCACCCGACATAATTGCAATCTTATCTCCAATTTCCCATGCAATATCTCTATCGTGAGTTACATATATTACTGGTATTTCGATCTGTTTCAATATTTTTCGAAGATCTATACTCAACCTCTTTCTAATTGGATGGTCCAAGCTGCTTAGTGGTTCGTCCAACAACAATACCTTTGGTTTAGAAACTATGGCCCGTGCCAATGACACACGATTTTTCTCTCCCCCTGATAATGTATCAATAGAACGGTCTAGTATTTTTCCAATCCCAAAAATATCAATAATTTTTTTAATATCTTCTCTCCCAACATTCGCATACGTTATATTTTCCATAACTGTCATATGTGGAAACAAAGTATCTTCTTGAAACACAATGGCGGTACTTCTTTTTTCTATTGGCTCTTTGGATATGTTTTCCCCCCCGATTAGAATCTCCCCATCATCCATGTTTAAAATTCCAGAAATCACATTCAACAATGTAGTTTTCCCTGAACCCGACGGGCCTAAAATCACTAAAATTTCATTTCCCACCGTTAACTCTATCGGGCCCAATGTAAATTCCCCGATAGATTTGACTATTGATTTAATATGGAGCATAACTACCTCTAACTTCTTGTCCTAATATACTAATTAATAAAATTACAACTATGGAACTTACTAGCAATACTATTGCCACCGGGAATGCCTTTTCAACCCCACCTGTGATGAACGAAACCCATATTTGAGTTGGCATAGTTCTTGGATAATATGCCATCATTATAGTTGCGCCAAACTCACCCATAGATCTAGCGAAAGCAAGCATTATTCCTGCAATTATGCCTCTCATTGATAGTGGCAATGTAACCTTCCAAAAAGTTTCAATTTTTGTTCTTCCCAAGGACCTCGAAGTATATTCGAGTTTTTCGTCAACCGAATCAAATCCTACTTTTGTTGCGATTACAATGAATGGGGATATGACAAATACCTGTGCAAGTATTATCCCCACCAACGATTGAGTCAATTCGATCCCAGAAGACATAGCCAACAAGCCCAGAATCGACCCCGGGCCAAACAATGTAAGTAGTACCATCCCACTAACTATTGGGGGCAATACCAACGGTAAAAATACTACGAATAAAACAATATTCTTCCACCTGAAAATAGTCCGTGACAAAAAATATGCAAGTGGAATGCCTAATATACATGAAATTGACACACTAACTATAGAAGTGCCCACTGAAGTGATCATTGCAGAGATCACGTCTTCGTTCATGACGCTTGGAATTATGGCATTGTTCGCGTTCCAAAACAACAATGAAACGACAGGAGCTATATAGTATATCATGAGAATTCCTCCCAAAATTCCTATGGATGATATTTTATTTTTCATCTAACTAATACTCTTCCAATCCCATCTGGACTATCCCCAATAACCTTTGGATATGTTCTTGGTATGCCAAACCCAAATTTCTGAAGATAATTTCCATTAATATGCTCTCCAAAAACATCTATAACCGCCACATTCAATTCTCTGGTCAAAATAGTTGAACTATATTTTATGACGTCTCCTCGCACAATTTCACCACTTTTCAATTTATACCTCACCTTGGAATACCAATCATTCACTTTCTCCAGAGAGCTTAGATTTATCTCTATGGGCAATTCAACATAATCATACCCGCGTTCAACAGCCATATTCTTATATACGATCGCTGCATCAATCCCACCTATTTCAAAATAACTCATCAGTTCAATCTCTGGGAAAACCCAACTTTTAGATAGGACTTCTTTTTTCAGATTCACTTCCTTGTAATACATTTCTGCTAGTTCTAATAGGAATAATGTTCGATATCCTAACGGGTCTAAATTAGGGTCTGTCCTTCCTATTTTTATATCATTTCTCAGTATTGGTTCATACCATTTTTCCTCGCCACCATCTGCAATTAATTTACCACCATCTGTGTTTTCATTATATGCAATAACCATTTGATTTGTAGCGAACTCAACATACCATTTAGGTTTTATCACACTTTCAAAGAGTACCGGGTCCGATACTGAAACTATATCTGGGTTCTTCAATCCATCTTTAACTAATTGGACAATAGCCACCGAACCATGGGCTTCAACTCTCAGTGGAATCTCAATTTCATTTTTCATGCCCATCTCTATCGATGTTAGGAGGCTCCCCGCAACGAGTAAATACACTGGATCTAAATTTAATCTCTTTCCGTTTAAGCACCCTCCTAGCTGTAAAATGGGCCACATAGAAGATAGAAAAATCAATTCTCTACGTGTCATTCCCATACTACTCTCTCCCCTTCACCGATCATTATGTCTCATTCGACATAACAGTTATCATTATGTCTAAACAGACATAACCCCTTTTATACCTCCTGTC
>WTZT01000071.1 GCA_009889685.1 Candidatus Hikarchaeia archaeon HikBin4 | reverse complement strand
TGCAGAATTACAATCCCGCCTATCTCGTGGAATTGCGTACGACACCTTTTCTAATACTTGGTCTAAACAAAGTCCTCCAATACCCGTTTCTACATTTTAGTCCCATTTTTTGCTTTTTTTCTAAATATACAACTTTAATTACTATTACAGATCTCTACATCTTCATGGAACCTTCTGATTTCCCTGGAAAAACTATTATTGTTACAGGGGCTGCAAATGGAGTTGGAAAGGCAATAGCAACTCGTTTTATGAACGGTGGCGGGAATGTCGTGGTCGCAGATATAGACTTAATTCAAGCAAAAGAAACCGCAGAATCTCTCAATGGATCTGGAACTTCACATGCAATACAAGTAGACGTAAGGGATGAAGAATCTGTCAAATCTATGGTTGATTTCACACTCAAAAACTGTGATTCCCTTGATGTATTAGTCAACAACGCAGGAATCTTTCAAAAATCAATCCCTTCTATTGACCAATCACTAGAAGAATGGAACCGTGTCATGGATGTCCATGTACAGGGGACTTATTTATGTTCGAAAATAGCTGCAATCCCTATGTTGGAACAAAAACAAGGCGCTATCGTAAATATCTCTTCAAACGCGGGATTTGCTGCATTTCCATATCGAACTGGGTATAGCACCGCAAAAGCCGCGGTCAATATGTTAACAAAAGTATTTGCCATTGAATGGGCTTCTAACGGAGTCAGAGTCAACGCAATAGCACCTAATTTTGTAGAAAAAGACCGAACCACTGACAGAGCCCTTGGGACGGAAACTGTAAGGACAATAGGTGGTGGGGCCGATTTAGATTCAATTTTAGCACGAACTCCAACCCATCGCCTAACTTCGCTTGAATCTATCACAGAATCTGTTGCATTTCTAGCTTCTGATAAAATCCCAGACGTTACTGGTGTCATTCTTCCTGTTGATGGTGGGTGGACTGCATACGGTTACTATTAAACTTCATTAAATTTTTATCCTCCATCCGTCACTACTACATTATGGTATCCGTAGAAATCACTCCTTATCTAGATATAAACTTAGATTCTGAAATGTGGGTCTGTAGCACTTGCGATGGTGATTTGGTAGCTTGCGATTCAAATTATAAAATCGGATGTTCAGTAGCAGAAAGAGATCCTTCTGAAGTGCACTATTCTGAGATCGATTCTGACTATAAATTCGCTCCAGACTCTAATTGGTGCAAAATTATTGAGTTTTATTGTCCTCATTGTGGGGTTATGATTGAAAATGAATACCTACCTCTCGGTCACCCCATAACCCACGATATAGATATAGATATTGACCAACTTCGTAAGAAAGTATCTGGAAATTCTCATAACTTGCGTATTAAACCATGATAAAAAAGATTAACACAACCATTGATGTCGACATTGGTGGGACTTTTACCGACTGTTTCATCCGTTCAAACGGAGATGTGGCCACTGGAAAGGCAGAAACTACTAGTCATGACCTCTCTCTTGGATTTCTCAATTCTATTGCTTCTGCATCTAGGGATTTAAATGTAGACGCAAACGACTTAATTGCCAACGCAACTGCAATTCGATATTCTACCACGTTTGCGTTAAATAAACTAATTTCACGGAGCGGTTCAAAGATTGGAGTTCTTGTCACCAATGGACTTGAAGACATAGTCGCCGTTGGACGTGGATCCCAATGGACCGATGGGATGACTGTACACGAACAACGAAACGTTTCACGTTCTGATAAACCCGATCCCATAGTTCCTCAAGACATGATTGTCGGTGTCCGCGAAAGAATTAATTTCAAAGGTGAAATCCTGAGACCGATAGATGAGGCAGATCTTCGTGATAAAATAAGATATTTAGTTGAACAAGGTGCCCGAGGGTTCGCTGTGTGTCTCGCGTGGTCCCATCGAAATTCTATCCATGAACAAAAAGTCAGAGAAATAATATCTGACGAGTACCCTGACGCATATCTTGGAAGTGCACCTGTATTCTTATCTTCTGAAATCAGTAGAAAGCGCGGTGAATATGAACGTACGATCACAACCATGCTAAGCGCATATCTCCATCAGTCTATGATCGACGAGCTGTATGGGATTGGAGATGAACTCAGACAGCGTGGATATGTTAGACCACTCCAAATGATTCATAACACAGGTGGCACTGCAGAAATTTTCCGAACAAGTGCAATGGATACGTTCAAAGGAGGTCCTGCTTCATCCCTGATCGGTGGCTCTTATCTTGGTAGTATCTATGGGTATGAAAATGTGATTGCAGCAGATATGGGGGGGACTAGTTTCGATCTGTCTTTGATCGCCGGGGGATCTTCTCGAACTTACAATCTTGAGCCCATTGTAGATCGTTGGAGGGTCCACAGCACCATGCTTAAAAGCCAATCCATAGGCGCTGGCGGGGGGTCAATTGCACGAGTAAGAGTGGACCTAGACAACAAAATAGAAGTTGGACCCGAGAGTGCAGGATCAAATCCAGGTCCTGCATGCTATAATCAAGGTGGGCGCGAACCTACTGTAACTGATGCAGACATCATCCTAGGGTATATAAACCCCTCTGGGTTCTACGGCGGAGAGAAACCATTGAGCATGCGACACGCAGAACGTGCAATACAAAGACAAGTTGCAGATCCTCTTGAAATCGATGTGGTCGAAGCAGCAAGTTTGATCCGTTCTATAACTGATGCTGAAATGGGAAGTACTATCTATAAAGAAACAGCACTTCGCGGATACGACCCTCAAAACTTTGTTCTATTTGCTATCGGAGGCGCCGGTCCGACACATGCAGAAGGATTCGCAAAACATGCTGGTGTCAACACCATCATTGTATTTCCTTATTCTTCCGTGTTTTCCGCTTTTGGTTCTAGTGTTATGGACCCAAAACATATCTATGAGCAGTCGTTACACATCCCCTTACTACGTCCTGGAGATTTTGGTCCCTATGAAAACTTTGATGAATTCAACCAAATAGTACTCGATCTACAAGAACTAGCGATCCATGATTTCAATGGAGAAGGCTATGACAAGAATCAACTTTCGTTCGAATTATATCTTGACATGAAATATGGGGGCCAATTAGACGTCACCCGTGTTACCTCCCCTCTGTCTCAACTTACTTCTATCCAGGATATATCTACCATTGCGTCTGCCTTCGAGAAAGAGTATAACGAAGTGTATAGTCCAATATCTACCACTCCGCAAAATGGAGTGGAAATAGATAACTTTGTACTACAAGCAACGGCTCCCCGTGACAAACCAAATTTAACAGAATACCCCATGTCTGGATCTGATCCCCAGTCTGCAGAAACAGGATCCCGATCAGTTTATTGGATTCCCAATGGATTCCAAACATCGATAATTTATGACTGGGGCAAACTACTTCCTGGAAATGTTATAAATGGGCCTGCAATAATTGAAGCCCCATTCACGACCATAGCAGTTCCTCCTCATGCGATATATACTGTCGATAACAAATTAACTGGGATCTTATCACTTCTTTCTAAATCTTCCTAAATTATCTTATTCTCGCCCCCGCTGGAATAACTGTAGACGTATCTATAATTTTATCCGGTAAAATCCGAATCAGATATCGTTCCTTTTCTCTTTGGAATGGATATTCTGACGTCCCCCACCTTCGACGGGCCTCTTGATCAAGAAATTCTTTCCCCCCTTGTTCTAACATACTTACTACCTCGCCCCTCACTAAATATACCTCGTATGGATTTTCTGGAGTCGAAATTGTGAGTGCAACCCTTGGTTCTCGTTTCATGTTTGCATGCCTTACGTGTTCCATTCCGCCCGCAGTTATTATGTATTTATCCTCAATACCAACCCATACTGGAACTACATGGGGGGATCCATCTTTCATTATGGTAGCGAGACTCGCAAAAACATCTTTTTCAAACATCTCTATGAATTTTTTCGGCATTTCCATATCTCTTCCAGGTTTCGATCGCTATTAAATCCTGTCTCAACTTTTCTATTTTATTTCCTTATTACTTCTATCTCCTCACCACATAATTATTATATGCGCATAACTTCTCAGTAGTCATGGTCGACACCGAATTTGGGTACAAAGATGAAAGTTATTACCAAACCCCTTGGAAAACTTACCAAGGTCACACCACCGACCCGATCGAAACTCTAGATTCTCCTTTGATAATAGAAGTTGCCCCATGTGGCTCATTTTTCAAAAGAGATCTAAACCCCAATCAACCTTATGTCGCAGAAGAAGTAGCAGACCAGGTGATCGGGGCAATAAATGCAGGAGCCTCGATGGCCCATCTCCATATACGCAGAGAGGATGGGATCCCTGACGCTTCCCCCGAAACCATAGTCAAGACAATCAAACTAATCCAAAAAGAGCATAATCCCATCACTACTATTAATGTACGGAGTAACATTTCGGGTGCTACCTTCGGAGTCCCACTTCTCCACGAAACTATTGGTAGAATCCTCGATGAATATGGTTCCGGCTATGTCGATATGGTTACAACTTCCCCTTTAGGGGATGCTTTGGATCCCAGGGCACCCTTCGTGATGAATCCCGACATTCTACAAGGTTGGGTAAACTTCCTACAGGAAAATGGCCTTAAACCCGAACTAATGGCTTACTCTTACAAAGCATACCCTCGAATCAAAAGATGGCTCGTTGACACTGGAATTCTCAACAAGCCCTATTATATAAATACTACTTGTGGTGACCATGCATATTTCACTTCGGGTCCTACTGCCCCCCAC
>WTZT01000070.1 GCA_009889685.1 Candidatus Hikarchaeia archaeon HikBin4 | reverse complement strand
AAACCTGCATAATTTTCCCCTCCGAATCTACTGTATATGTATTTCTTTTAACACCTACATACGTTTTTCCGTACATCTTTTTTTCTCCATACGAATCATACATTTCACAGACATTTCCCTCTTCGTCGCTCAAGAGGTCAAACGGAAAATTGTATTTAGCGTGGAACTTCGCTATCTTTGCGACCGGATCATCACTTATTCCCACAACTCCTATATTTTCACTTTCAAATTCAGCCCAACCATCTCTAAAACCACAGGCTTCTGTAGTGCACCCTGGAGTATCTGCTCTCGGGTAGAAGTATATTATTAACCTTCTCCCTTCGAAGTCTTCTAAACTCACTTCTTTTCCATCTTGATTTGATAATTTAAATGGTGGGGCATTGTCCCCTATTTCAACCATTGCATACTACTTTTCACCAAGACCAAGTATAATGGTTTCTCTTCTCCCTGCCCCTAAATTTCTCTTCGAAGCATATAAGGTCGAACACAATTTATTCCTATGGGTATGCCAAAAAGTTTGCAAGGATTTATCCAAGAAGTCGACGATGAAGTTCTCACCGTTGATCGTGAGATCCGACCGGACCAATTTGAAGCGAGTGCAGTATTATCCTATCTAGAAACACGTAGCGAATGGCCTCTCGTCCATTTCACTAACCCACTAGGGATTAATGGAGTAGACACCAGTCCTGGAAAAGTTACGTTAGCGAGCAATGTTTTCGCAGATAGAAAACGTCTAGCAAGGGCACTTGGAATGCCACGTAGTCAATACCGTATGGAATTGGCTCTCGAAATGGCAAGAAGAGAACGGGAAGCGATTGAACCCGAAATAATCAAACCAAAAGACGCTCCTGTAAAGGAAATCAGTCAAGTCAAAGAGTACGGAGAAGTCCGAATCGATAAATTGCCAATGATGCGCATAAACGAAATGGATCCTGCTCCCTACTTTGATATGGCAAATGTGATGCGCGCTCCACAGGACCAAGAAGACGATTTAAATGAAGGTAATCCTTTCTATAATAGTGCTTTCTTACGCACTCAATATAAGGGACCTGACAAACTCGGGATTCATATGTCGCCCCGACACAATCACCGAATCGTCTCAGAAAACTGGAAGAACGACGAACCTACTCCTGTAGCCATCGTTCTCGGTCATCACCCAGCGTATTATCTAGGATCTTTGACCCTTGCAGCATATGGCACTGATGAATACGGTGTCATGGGGGCTGTTATGGATGAACCACTCCGCCTTGTTCCATCAGAAACTTGGGGAGACGATTTCCTGGTGCCTGCAGACGCTGAGATAGTTTTAGAAGGTGAAATACCACCCCACGAACTCGAAGCAGAAGCCCCATTCGGTGAGTACCCTGGATACTACGGTCCTATGCGAATGCGTCCTCTAATAAATGTTACAAACATTACTCGACGTGAAAACGCTGTTTTACAAACAGTCTTTGCAGGATACCGAGATCACTGGCTTGCAGGAACCCTGTCCAAAGAAGCAGGAATGTACAATGCTCTTAAGCACTATGGTAGGATTCCATACCTCATAGCTTGCCACCAACCACCTAGTGGCTGTGGCCGATTCCGCGCTTATATATCTATAAATAAACAAGCGGAAGGTGAGGGTAAAATGGCAGCAATTGCAGCATTAGCACAAACCGATCATATCCTTAAAGAAGTAGTCGTCGTTGACGATGATATTGATGTATTCAATGAAGCCCAAGTTCAATGGGCCATTTCGACAAGGTGCAGGTTCGACCAAGACATCGATATCATTCCAGGAATGAAGAACAACACATTGGACCCCACAATCGCACCCGGTTATGACGTTAAAGGGCCCAAGATGATCATCGACGCCACTCGGCCACTCGAATACGCTTACGCTGCCAGAGTAAACGTCCCTGAAGATGTAAAGGCCGTTGTAGAGAATAATCCTTCAGAATGGATCAATGAATCCGACATGAAGAGTTATCGCCTACTAGGTGGGGATGGTGAACTAGGGGACTTTAAAACAAGCGTAAAATAAAAGGTAATAAAATAAAAGGTAAAAAATCATGGTAGGTATATTCTGGGCATCATGCCCCAAATGTGAAGGTGAATTCATGGCCCAATCTGCAGATTTCCGAGGCACTGAAAATAAAATGATGTGCCCATTCTGCGGTCATTGGTTCTTGGACACCGAAGCTAGTAAAATTGTTGAACATGGAGACCGTTCTGGCCGCAAAGGCGGCCATCTATAGTCTTCCAATCTATTCTTTTTCTTTCCAACGTAATCCTATACTCTTATTCTTTAATCCGAATTTTTATCTATTAAATTATACGTTTCAATATATTATTTTATAATCGACTAATATTAATATTAGATATGACTAAATATAAGATGGAGTGAATCAAAATACAAGCCAAAACAATCGAAATCGTCGCGAGAAGAATCTTCTTTCGTTTCCTCGAGAGCGTTTACTCGGCGGCTACCACGGTAGACTACTCCTAATCCTCACCATAGGTGCAGTATTAGCTAAATTTACCAAATTGGTGCTGCCTCCGTTGTTACCTGTGATCGCGATTGATTTATCTATTACTCCAGTTATGGCAGGTGGTGCACTTTCACTCCTCACATTGACATCTGCATTTCTCCAGTATCCTGGAGGAAAGTATTCCGACCACCTATCAAGAAAGACAGTACTTGTCGTCAGCTTTCTTTTATTGATAACTGGATGTATATTACTCTTATTTTCCCCTTCCTATTGGGTATTTATCGTAGGCGTTATTGTCATTGGAGCGTGTGACGGTCTTTTTCACATACCTGCACGTTCTCTCCTCTCTGATTTTTACATAACCAAGCGCAATCGTGCATTTGGAATCCACTTAATCGCCATCGACATAGCTGGTATCTTTGCAGCCTTAGTTGCAATAGTGGCCGTGGCGACTTGGCGCGCCGTTTTTATCCCCGTAATTTTCGCAGCTATAGGTGTATTAATTCTATACCACACTTCTAGTCGTGGCCGCTATGTCTTCCATCCAGTCCCCCTCGAGCTCACTTCGACAATGAAGAGACTTCTCCGATCCCGTTCTATCCGTCAATTAATCTTTGCTAATGGGTTGTTTTCCTTCGTCTTTCAAGGATTTATAGGGTTTCTACCTCTCTTCCTACTAACCTACCACGGATTTTCCCCGTCGTTTGCAGCCGGGGGATTTGCACTATTGTTCGCGATTGGCTTATTTGTCAAACCCCTGTCCGGTGAACTTGCCGATCGATTTGGAGGAACTGCAATCACAACCATATCTTTACTTCTGGTATCAGTAGGCATTTTGTCCTTACTATTCTTCTCCAATTTTCTCTTTCTATTTGGTGGAATCGCCCTTGTAGCCATAGGTCAAAAAGCTTTCACCCCCCCTATGCAATCAATACTTCTAGATGCTGTTTCTCGGGAAAGCAGTGCTGGAGATTACGGTGCAGTACGAACTATATCCTTTGGAATTGGAAGTATGGGACCTTTATACGTAGGAATCACGGCAAGCCTACTTGGATATGAATATGCATTCGCAGGATTTGCATTCTGTATGCTTATCGGAGTTTTCATCTTGTTTAAGTTGGGAACAAAATACATTCACAATTCTGCCAACGCTTCACCCTGACTCTTTTTATTCTCTTCGGACTTACGTCCCTCCATGAATATCCTAGTTACTGGTGGGACTGGAAGTATCGGGGCATGGGTGGTCCATGAATTATTAGAAAGCGGCCACACTCCCATTATTTTCGATATTAACATCCGAGAACAATTTCTAGATGGCATTACAAAAAATATACACTTTGTCGAAGGAGATATAACTAACTATGATTCTATTTTTAATTGCATTTCTAACTATGATGTCGACCGAATAATCCACCTAGCTAAAATTTTACCCGCACATTCTGAAGAACGACCTGTCCACGCTCTTAATGTGAATGTATCTGGAACTGGAAATGTCCTAAAAGCAGCAGTAAATTCTGGTATAAAACGGGTAGTTTTCTCAAGTTCCAAATCTGTCTTTGACACTATATCTGAAGAATATGGGCCCCCTCTTTTCAAGCCACTTCCCATTGATTACCCAAAGTTTTCTAGAACCTCTTTGGATCATGTTCCTTTTTACACTATTACAAATAAAATGGTAGAATATTTTGCAATACGATATTCCCGAGCCAACGACCTCGAGTTGGTAATAACACGTTTTGGTAGCACTTGGGGTCCTGGGAAACTCCAAACCCAATATGAGGTGTATGATAAAAACCCACAATATACTGGTGGATGGTTGATCTGTCGTATGATTGAAAGTGCAGTATCTGGGTCCTCGATCGAGGTCAATGCTTCCCAATTAAAAACAGATAATGTGGTTTATACAAAAGATGTCGCACTGGGAGTTACACTCGCAGCATTAAGTGATAATATCCAGTTCGCTTCTGGTTATAGGGAGTTCCTACTCGACGCAGGATGTGTCTTTAATCACAAAGATTTTGCCGAAGCTTTATGCGAACTTTATCCTAGTTTCAATTTAATTATTAACGAAAACGATGGCAGCATGGCTTCGCATAGGGGGGGCGTTGCTTGTCGATTCGATCTCTCTAGATCTGAAAAAGAGCTAGGATATTCTCCTCGGTTCGCAGACGTCAAAACAGCAGTTAATGATTATATAACAACGTCTAAAAAATACACAAAATAATTTCCCTCACGATGGGGGTGGCCGGTTTTTTATTTAGCCCTTTAGTAGCCTCCACCATGGCCACCGCCACCGCCGCCACCGCCACCGCCGCCACC